>DATEVI010000484.1:0-2052 GCA_035281865.1 Geobacteraceae bacterium
TGTATGGTTTTCACTGGTTTGGCGGCGAGTGGCGATTCGACGGTTTTCCGTCCGGGCATATGGCGGTGTTCACCGTTCTGGCGTTGGCCGTGTGGCGCTTTTTCCCCTGCTATCGGTATGTTTGTGTCAGTCTCTTATTACTGCTCGCCGCGTCCCTGATAGTTACTTCCTATCACTTTCTCAGCGACGTCGTTGCCGGGGCGTTGCTGGGTTACCTAATACACGCCGTTGTCTGTAACTATCTCTTCTCGAGAGAGAAAAATAAAACCGGCACCCCTTCCCCAGGGTGAGCCGGTTTTTTCCAAGCTACCTTTTGTTTTCCTGATGCGTAATCTCGCTATTTTACTTGCGCGGTCTGATAATCAGCCTCTTTCCATGCCTTGATGCCGCCGGGGTACCGATAGACATTTTTGTAACCCAGCTTGACCGCCCACATGGCGGCGTTGTGGCTGCGGGTGCATTTGGTAAATCCGCAATAGAACACGATCAGTTTGTTCTTGTCCGGTCCGAGGAGTTTTACGAATTGGGCTTTCGTTTTGTCGTCCATGGATTTCATCTCGGGGATGGGAAATTCCAATTGCTTGGCACCGGGGATGTGGTTCTTCTTGTAACTGTCTTCATAGGGCATGGTGTCGACAATGAGCATGCTCTTCTTTTCATCCATCCATTTCTTCAATTCTTCCGTTGAGACAACCTTGTATCCGCCGCGCTCGCATTCACGGCAAAAAGTGACGGCGCTCTTTTCAGTTTCAAGCTCCTTCACGCCAAAGGCAAACACGTTCGGCACTGCCACCAAAAGGGCAAAAAGGGCCATTGCGGGGAAAATAATACCTTTCATCTTTGTATCCATACCAACTCCTCCTAAATGATTTTTTTGAAATTCAGCCTTAATCCTCGGCCTTGTCCGCGCTTGATACGCAGCAAACGATAGAGATAGAAGTAGCAACAAACCGCAACCATGACGAAATCCCGGTATAACGCCTGCTTCAGGCTGTTCTGTCCCTTTACTTCCTCCGTGGAGAAGCATCCGCAATCGATGTCGAGATCCTTCAGGATCCCGTACCAGAGGACTGCGATAAACATGAGGAGCATGCCGAATATTGCGGTAAGGGCTCCGGAAATCTCAAAAAGGAGACCGACACCGGCTAACAGTTCGATTACCGGCAGACCTATGGCAACAGGCGCAAGAAGCTGATCGGGAACGAGATTATATTGGGAGATCATCCTGGCAAATCCCTTGACATCCGCCAATTTGACGGCACCCGAATAGATGAATACGCCTCCGATGATGAACCTGAGAATACGGTAAGACCAGAGGTTGATGGATTTCAGGCAGGACGACACGATTTCCTCTAATGTAAAATAACTGACAAAACGTCGTATGTTGACGAGCGAAGATATTAACGGAATCCGGTCCCATGTCAAATTGATAATATCGAACCAATTCGTGTTGACCATCGCTTTTATCAATGATGCTGCAGATATTCGTCATTTCAGTTGAATGACGTACAGAAACCCGTCCGTATGGAACCGGTCACCGGTTAAAGTCTTCCCCGACATTGACGGTACGAGTCTGTATCTGTCGTACCACATGACCGCACCGGCCTGCACCAGGTCCCTGAACAGCCCATCGCGTTCATGGTCCGGATAAGGCCCCTTGCCGGGAATGAGCCACCATCTGGAATCCTCGGTAAGAGTGGCAATGCCGAGATATATCCTGCGGCCATCCTCCGTCAGGAAATCCGTCCGCCAGAATCTGGCCTCATGTCTTTTTCTGACGGTTCGTTCCGCTGTTGGTTTCACGAAATTGAGGTCATTCACCCTGCCATTCCAGAAAGATGGTGTGATCGGCGCCAAGGGGTAGCTTTCGTTGAAAACAAATGCGTTTATTGTTTTTGCCACAGAGAGAAGCCGGACCTCTTTCGTCTCCCGCCAACCTGCCCTTTTGAGTGCCTTCGACATGGTTTCGTCATTTCTTGCGGTCATAAGGAGGCTCAAGGGTTGCTGCATTTTCCCCATGACGGATTCGGTGAAGGCGGGCAGACCGTAAAG
>DATEVI010000485.1:0-5007 GCA_035281865.1 Geobacteraceae bacterium
ATCATGGAAACATTCAATGACTGCCTGGACAAAATGAAGGGAGCTGCAAACAATGCGTTCGAGTGCATAGCGTTATTGCAGAAAGCTTTTTCCCACAATTCGACAACTCCTTTGAAGGATTGCCGGGAAAAGGTACCTTCAATGATGAAATTAGAGGCTGAGTTGACGCATAAAATTACTCGATTGGCCCAAGAGGACAACGCCCTTAAAAAGTATGTTTCAATCCCCCGGCTTCTTTCCGGAATTGAGGAACATATTGAAAAACTGAGTGATATTATCAACAAGAAGATTAAAGACGACGTCCTTTTCAGTGACCGGGCTATCTCCGAACTTGCAATCCTGTTCCAGAGGCTCAAGGAACTCCTTAAAAACACAGCAGACTTGTTGGCAACCGGAAATCCGATCCTGGTTCAGCACATAAGGGAATGTGAACAGGATGTGGTAAAGAAGGCATTGGAGTATGCAACATCACATGAGGACAGACTAATTGAAGGATTGTGCCTGTCTGTTGCATCGCCGCTTTTCCTGAACATGCTGAACTCCATAAGGTGTATTGCATGTAATGCAAACGAAATAGCTATGAAATTTGTTCAGGAGTAATCATATCGGCAACGTGGAACTTCAGACTGGAGTCTTGCTTGATGAGTCAGGTGGAGGCAATGCGATTTTTGAAGAAAAAAGAGGGACAGATTTCAAATCTGTCCCTGTATCAAAGAAAGCCGTAAAAAGCATCACCCGGCTATGCCGCAAAATGTCGGACTTAAGTAAAGCCGGATTTATTCAGCGGTTGTCGGATCGATCATTCTTTTAACTTCAGCTACGCTATTGGCAGGAAACCCACCTCTTTTGGCATGTTCCAACACCATCTCCTTGTTGGGAGCGATATACACACAGTAAATTTTGTCGTCGGTAACGTAGCTTTCAACCCATTGGATTTGCGGACCCAATTCCTGCAATACGCTGCAGGATTTCTGCGAAATAGCCTGCATGTCCTGGGCGCCTATTTGTCCGGCTCCGGGAATTTCTCTTTCGATTACGTACTTTGGCATAGTTGTCTCCTTTTAAGGCTGAAAGTTTTGCTTACAAAACTATCAATTTATATCACATGAAATTGTGCGAGCAAGCATATTTTTTCATTAAATTCGAAGGTAATTGTCTTACCCTTGCATGGAGGGGGAAAATAATCAATCCATTCAACATTACACTGAATAACCCTATAATGTGAACAAATGCCGAGATTACTGTGTTCACAAGGTCATACCGTCAGAGACAAAAAAACCGCTTACCTCAAAACGAAGCAAGCGGTTCGATGATCATTCATCTGCTCGCTTTAGAAATTAGAACGGCAGCCAACCTTTAGTCATAAGACCGAATGCCGGGACCCAAAGTCCTACGACTGCCCAGATAATGAGCGACCAGGCAAGGGCCTTGGCGGGGAATTTCCCGTAGGTATTGAGCCAGACTTCCACAGTAAGAACGGTATAGCCAGCGCACATAAATGCCAGGTAGGGAGTAGCCCCAATCGGATGAAGTCCGATAGCCGGTGCGCCCGGACCACCTAAAAAATTATGAATCGTGTACAAACCGGAAATCACAGCTACAGTCAGACTTACGTTACCCATGGAACGAAGATCTTCAATACCGGCCATAAGCACATAACTGACGACACAGTACAGAAGGCCATGGGCAAAAAGAAGTCCAGCCGTCCAGAAGTCATTATAAACCGCGCCTACAATCATTCCGCCAATTACGGTAACCGCTCCGACGAGCCCACAGGTCGCGCCAGTAGACTTCGCCTCACCTTTACCGAGAAAAAGAAGTCCAACTGTCCACCACATCAAACTGATCGCAATCAAAAGCGCAAATACCATCTCTCTTCCTCCCTAAAATTAAATTGAATCCACCTGCTCCTTTTCGTTTCTTTTCGGAGCTGTACTTAAACAAACAACTGAATCTACGCTCCTGCTTTCCTACTTTACCCCTCCTTTCGCAAGAAAATTCAAAAGACATGGCACCCGAACACTCAAAGCACCTCTGTCGTCACAACCTTATATCAATAAACCATGTAGTAAAAGGAGATTCACCAAGATTCATGTAAAAATCAAAACGTCGTTCTGCATAAAGCAATTAAAGTGCCAAAACAAGATACACGCTGCAACGACACTAACTGCCAATGGCAAACAATGTTCAATTTAGCGACTTTCCCTCGCTGCTACAAAGCCGGCAGCTACTATTTACTGTATACAATCTTCACTTTTAATGTTAACTTTCAGAACATTTTTCTATTATAGAACAGTCCGGCGTACCACTATGATTTCGACCCGAAATCGGATTTGCCGCCATTTTCCGGTCATTCGACATCGGGTCTTTCAATCTTTGCACGCCCTCTCGATTCCATCAAGAATCGGGCTCAGTAGAGATTATATTTCAACAGACGACACTCAATTGGACCGTTGAAAAGGACCATGCGTCGAGAAGGCTTCAAACCTACCGATTTAGCCAGTTCGGGGTTGCCGGTGAAAAGATACGCCGTATAACCCTTGCAGTGTTGCTTCAAGGTATCACCGATCGTCCTGTAAAGTCCCTTCAGAGCCTCCATCTCACCCAGCCTCACCCCGTATGGAGGGTTGAATATGAGGATACCGGGTGACGGCGGCGGCGCCAGTTCGGCGACGTCCCGGACCGCAAAAGAAACGAATTTCCCAACCCCGGCGCGATCCGCGTTTGCGCGCGCCTTCTCCACAGTTCCGGAGGATATGTCGAAACCGAGGACAGGAGATGGTATTTTTTCAAGTGCCCGGTTTTCCGCTTCTTTCACCAACTTCTTCCATACTTCGTGATCAAAGGACGGCCAACGCTGGAATCCATATTTTTTTCCCATGCCCCCAGGGGGAAGTCTCAGTGCCTTCAATGACGCCTCTATACATATGGTTCCGGAACCGCACATCGGGTCCACCAAAGGAACAGTTCCATCCCACCCGGACAGTGCCACAAGTGTAGCAGCCAAAGTCTCCCTAAGGGGAGCCTCACCCGTATCCAGACGATACCCTCGCTTATCCAGGCTTTCGCCGGAAGAGTCGAGACTGACAGTACAGCGGTTTCGAAAGATGCGGATATTTATGCGTAAGTCAGGATCCCGGGCATCCACACTGGGGCGCCGACCGCAAAAGTCCCGGATGGAATCGACAATTGCATCCTTGGTCTTCAATGCCGCAAATCCGGAATGGGTCATGGCCGAATCACGGAGGTTGCAGTCGACGGCAAGAGTCATATCGGGGCTGAGATATTCATTCCAATTGACGGACCGGATGCCGTCGTAGAGCCGTTGCGCAGTGTCACAGTCGAACTCTGCAAGAGGTATCAATATTCGATGGGCTGTTCTGAGCCACAAATTCGCCCGGTAGCAGGTACTCAGATCCCCCCCAAAGCGGACTCCACCCTTCTCAACTATGACGTCTTTGAAGCCGATTTCTTTTATCTCCCCTGCCAAAACCTCTTCGATACCTTTGGCGGCAGTGGCGAACAAGCATTTTATATCCATACGACAAATCAACCTTTCTCAGCAGACTGAAAAATGTACCAGTGCTCGTAACGTTCAGCTACTGCAAATTTAACGTATAAAAAAAGCCGCTTCGAAAATACTCGATGCGGCTTTTTGTCACAACAGGCCTTTTAATGATTATTCCACAAAACTTTTCAACTTCTTGCTCCGACTGGGATGACGCAACTTTCGCAGAGCTTTTGCCTCAATCTGACGGATACGCTCCCTTGTTACCTCAAAGTTCTGGCCCACTTCTTCGAGGGTGTGATCGCTTCTCTCACCGATCCCGAAACGCATCCGCAGAACTTTCTCCTCGCGCGGAGTAAGGCTGGCGAGCACTTTGGCAGTCTGTTCGGAAAGGTTCGCCTTGATTACCGCTTCAAGGGGTGACACGACGCCCTTATCTTCGATGAAATCCCCAAGGTGGGAATCTTCTTCCTCTCCGATGGGGGTTTCGAGAGAAATCGGTTCCTTGGCGATTTTCAACACTTTGCGAACCTTGTCGAGAGGAAGATTCATCCGTTCCGCTATCTCTTCCGGAGAAGGCTCTCTTCCGATTTCCTGCACAAGTTGACGACTGGTACGGATAAGTTTGTTAATAGTCTCAATCATATGCACCGGTATACGAATCGTTCTTGCCTGGTCAGCAATCGCCCGGGTAATTGCCTGGCGGATCCACCATGTCGCATAAGTGGAGAATTTGTAGCCGCGCTGGTATTCGAACTTGTCGACGGCTTTCATGAGGCCGATGTTCCCCTCCTGAATAAGGTCGAGGAACTGCAATCCGCGGTTGGTGTATTTTTTTGCTATGGAAACGACAAGTCGAAGATTTGCCTCAACAAGTTCCGATTTGGCGGCTTTCGATTTTCTTTCGCCATTCGCAATTGCCCTAATTTCAGACGCAAGTTCGCCAGCCCTGAACCCCGATTCCTGCTCAATTTTCTCCAGTTTCTTCTTTACGGATTTCAGCCTCTTTTCCAGCCTCTGGATATCGTCGGGGGACAAACTGAGTTTTTTCAGAATCTTTTTTTCTTCCTCTTCATTTTCAAGCAATTTGCTGCAAATCTCCGAAATTTGCTGAATCGTCATTTCCGGATCATTGATTATTTCGGCTAACTCTTCCTTTACCTTTTCCACCCTCCAGGAAAATTCCTTTAGATGTTGGGCAATTCTCTCGATGTGCCGGTCTTAGAGGCGAAGAGAACGCAATTCATCTGTCATTTTGGCTTTGAGTTCCTGAATATCCTTCGCCAGGTTCTCTCTCTTGGCAGCAGAAGATTCCTCCTGTAACTGAGCCTGAAGCGCTTCCAGGTTCAGACTGGAACTCCTTATTTCGTCGATTACCGTCAGGATCCTGGTTTTCTGAACATCTTCTTCATCCTCTTCCAACTCTTCCTCTTCAACCTCTTTACTGATATCCGCGGCGGAAATCTGTGACTTTTCGAGCATCTCCCCAAGGGAGAGCA
>DATEVI010000486.1:0-3535 GCA_035281865.1 Geobacteraceae bacterium
AACCGCTTTTCCTCGATAAACATGTCGATTACAAGCAGAAACACACCGACACAAATGGCCGAGTCGGCCACGTTGAAGGCTGGCCAGAAGTGATCATGCCAGTGGACAAGAAGGAAATCGATGACCTCGCCAAGGCGGACGCGGTCGATGAGGTTGCCCAAGGCGCCGGCAAATATGAGCGACAGGCAGAAGGCGGTGAACTTCTGGTCGGGGCGAAGCTTACGGAAAAAAACAAGGATGGCTATGATGGCAATTACCGAAATGAGGGTCAGAACGGGCAGGCGGTAGGCGGATTCAGAGAGAAAGCTGAACGCCGCTCCCTTGTTTCGGACGTAGGTGATGGCAAAGAAATCATTTATGACGACAATGGACGAGTAGAGTTCCATGGTTCGGTCGATGTAAAGCTTTGTTGCCTGATCGAGGATGAGGACCAGGGCGGATACGAGGAGAAATATGGTGTATTTGGTCTTCAAGATGGCATCCTTCAGGTTATTGATTAAAACCATTTTTTAGCCTCGCGATTACAGGGATTACTCACGATTAACAGCAAGAAAATTTAAGGTATTTAAATCCTTGTAATGGTGGAACTCCAAAGACAGGATTTTAGCCATATGATTGCTAGGATTTCTCATGATTAAAATCAAGAAGTCTTTAAGGTTTTAATCCCTGTAATCGTGAGTTAATCGTGAGGCTATAAAGAGTTCATTTCAAAGCTTCCAGGCATTTGGGACAGATCGTGGGATGCTCCGAATCTTGTCCTATCTCTTCGTCGTAACACCAGCAGCGCTCGCATTTCTCTCCGGGTGCGGCAGTGACCTGGATTTTCAATTTGTCTATTCCCTCCGCCTGTACATATTCGCCGAAAATCTCATCCTTAAGCTCAACCTTCGACACGATAAAGATGCTTTTCAGATCATCGGCGTAATGGCGGAGGAACGTCTTGAGCTCGGAAGATGCGGCGATGGTGACGGCAGCGTCGAGTGAGTGGCCGATTACCTTGTTGACACGGGCGAGTTCCAGGGCCTTGGAGATCTCTCCGCGCACCTTTATGATAAGGTCCCAGCGTCCCACCAGTTCATCATCCTTGTTTTCCGGCTGCAGGGAGGGGAATTGGGCCATGTGGACGCTTTCTTCCTCCTGTTTCGGCATATACCGCCACACTTCGTCGGTGGTAAAGGACAGGACCGGAGCAGTCAGTTTCACAAGGGTGTCCAGAATGAGATACATGGCTGTCTGGGCGCTTCTCCTCTGCAGCGAATCAGTCTTGCTGGTATAGAGGCGATCCTTGAGGATATCGAGATAAAAGGCGCTCATCTCCACCGTGCAAAATGAATTTACCGCGTGATAGAGAACGTGGAATTCACATGATTCATACCCCTGCAGCACTTTTTCCTTGAGAAGCTCCAACTGGTGCAACGCCCAGCGGTCGATTTCCGGCATTTTCCTGACGGGCACCGAATCGGTTGCCGGATCGAAGCCTGCCAGGTTTCCCAGTATGTAGCGACAAGTGTTACGGATGCGGCGATATGACTCGGAAAGCCTGTTCAGTATTTCCTGGGAAATGCGGATATCGTCACGGTAATCCTGGGCGGCTACCCACAATCGCAGCACCTCCGCGCCAAATTTCTTGATGATATCTTCCGGGGCGACCACGTTGCCGACCGATTTGCTCATCTTGCGACCGGATCCATCCACCACGAAGCCATGGGTAAGAACCGTCTTGTATGGGCTGGTTCCCCTGGTTCCTACGCTTTCCAACAGGGAGGAGTGAAACCAGCCGCGGTGCTGGTCGCTCCCTTCGAGATACATATCCGCGGGAGAATCGAGGTACGGGCGGTTTTCCAGGACCGCTGCGTGTGATACGCCGGAGTCGAACCATACGTCCAGGATGTCCATCTCTTTTTCCAGGTTATCGCTGCCGCAGGAGGGGCACTTTGTCCCTTCCGGAAGCAGTTCCCTGGCATCCTTCTCATACCAGATGTCTGAGCCATATTCCCTGAAAAGCTGGGCCACATGGTCCATCACCTTGCTGTCGGCAAAGGCTTCCCCGCAGGCGGTGCAAAGGAAGGCGGTGATCGGAACCCCCCATGAGCGTTGCCGGGAGATGCACCAGTCTGGCCTGTTTTCCACCATTCCGTAGATTCTGTCCTTGCCCCACCTGGGTATCCAGTCGACCCGGTTGATCTCTTCCAGTGCCTTGGAGCGCAATCCGTTGGCTTCCATGCTGATGAACCACTGTTCGGTGGCGCGGAAGATGATAGGCTTTTTGCATCGCCAGCAGTGGGGGTAGGAATGGGTGATCTCGCCTGAGCCGACCAGCGCTCCCACTTCGACCAGTTTTTCCATGACGCTCTTGTTGGCCTCGAAGACATACTGTCCGGCAAAGAACTGGACATTTTCCAGGAACCTTCCCCGGTTGTCGACCGGGTTGTAGATCTCCAGCCCGAATTTCAGGCCCATTTCATAGTCATCCTGACCGTGTCCGGGCGCCGTGTGCACGCATCCGGTTCCCGCATCGAGGGTGACGTGCTCCCCGAGCAGCAGGACGGAATCGCGATCATAAAACGGGTGCCTGCAGTTCTTCCCTTCCAGGAGCGAGGCCTTGAAGGTGGCGATGACCGTCCCCTCGACCCCTGTACTCTTCTGGAACGCTTCCCGGAGGCCGTCCGCCACTATGAAGACCTCGTCCGCCGTTTCTAGCGCCACATAATCGAATTCCGGGTGCAGGCTGATGGCCAGGTTGGCGGGCAGTGTCCACGGAGTTGTAGTCCAGATGATTACCGAGACTTTTTTGCCGGCAAGGGAGGGAATCTCCGCGGATATGTCGTCCTTCAACTGGAATTTGACATAGATCGAAGGGGATTTGTGATCGGCGTATTCGACCTCTGCCTCGGCCAGGGCGGTCACACACGACGAGCACCAGTGGACCGGCTTTTTCCCCTTGTACAGGCCGCCGTTTTCGGCAAAACGGGCCAGCTCCGCGGCGGTAATCCCCTCGTAAACGTAGTTCATGGTAAGGTACGGGTTTTCCCATTCGCCCAGTACACCCAGCCGCTGAAACTCCTTTTTCTGCACATCTACGAATTTGGCAGCGTATTGACGGCACTGTTTGCGCATCTCCGGCTTCGATATCTCGTGTTTTTTCGAACCGAGGTTCTTCTCCACCTGGAGCTCGATGGGCAGTCCGTGGCAGTCCCATCCCGGCACATAGGGGGCGTTGAAGCCGCTCATCCGCTTGCTCTTCAACACGATGTCCTTCAGTATCTTGTTCAATGCGTGACCGATATGAATATGGCCGTTCGCATATGGCGGACCGTCATGGAGGATATATTTCGGCTTGTCCCTGCCGATTTCCAGCAGCTTCTCGTAAAGCCCCATCTTTTCCCAGGAATCAAGGATTTCAAGCTCCTTCTGGGCAAGATTCGCCTTCATCGGAAACTGTGTGGCAGGCAGGTTCAAAGTATCTTTGTAGTCCATAAAAAACAATCCTTCCAATTAGTTGTATGCGGCACAAGAAATGCCCGCTAATGAACCT
>DATEVI010000487.1:0-5340 GCA_035281865.1 Geobacteraceae bacterium
ACGTGTCCCTGGCGCGAGTTGGGGGGAAGGGGTTGTTCGTCAAGGAAATCGAAGAGGAAATGCTGCGCGGCGATATCGACATAGCGGTGCACAGCATGAAGGACGTTCCCACCGAATTTCCAGACGGATTGGGCATTTACTGCATCACCGAGCGGGAAGACCCGCGCGATGCACTCATATCCCGCGGTATAAAGTTCAACTCACTTCCCGAAGGGGCTAGGATAGGGACAAGCGCCCTCAGGCGACAGGCCCAGCTTCTGAAGGTCCGACCTGACCTGGAGATGGTCGTCATCAGGGGGAATGTGGAGACCCGAATCAGCAAGCTGGAAACCGACGGGCTGGACGGGGTGATCCTTGCCGCTGCGGGCCTGAAACGGCTGGGGTTCACCGACAGAGTTGCGGAATATCTTCCAGTGGACCTGTCCCTCCCCGCCATAGGCCAGGGGGCGCTCGGTATCGAGTGCCGCCTCGACGATGAGCCTGTCCTTGAGGCAATCGGCTTTCTCAACCATGCAGAGACGAGCCAGGCCGTGCGGGCGGAACGGGCTCTGTTGTGGAGATGCGAGGGCGGGTGCCAGGTACCCATTGCCGCCCACGGCGAAGTGCTGAATGGCAATCTGAAGCTTTCCGGATTCATCGCTTCCGTGGATGGGAAGCAGTCCGTGCAGGGCAGCATCAGCGGTCCCGCGGACCAGCACGAAAAACTTGGGATAGACCTTGCCGAAAAACTCCTGGCGGACGGCGGACGGGAAATCCTGAGCGAGGTATACCGGCGTGATGTCTCACTGGAACAGGAGATACCGGTGTAAGGGCCTGACAGCCAAGGGCTAGCCAGCGACAAGAACCTGAATGTGAGTAATTGAAAACATGAACAAGAACTCAGCCAATAAGAAGGGCTTCGTCTACCTCGTCGGCGCCGGGCCTGGTGATCCGGGCCTGATAACCGTCAAGGGGCGGGAATGCATTGGGAAAGCGGATGTCATTCTTTACGACTACCTTGCCCACAAGGGTCTTCTCTCGTATGCTCCTACCGAGGCCGAACTGATCTATGCCGGCAAGGTGGGCGGAGCACACAACCGGGAGCAGTGGCAGATTAATGAAATGTTGGTGAACAAGGCGCTGGCGGGAAATATCGTCGTCCGTCTCAAGGGGGGTGACCCCTTCGTGTTCGGCCGCGGCGGAGAGGAATGCGAAGCGTTGGTTTCAGCAGGCATCCCGTTCGAGATCGTACCTGGAATAACCTCGGGCATAGCGGCTCCGGCCTATGCCGGGATACCCCTCACTCACCGGAATTACACCACGTCGGTTGCCTTCGTCACAGGACATGAAAGCCATGACAAGGATGCGTCGGAGATTGACTGGGAGCGGCTTTCCCTGGGAAGCGGCACACTGGTGTTCTACATGGGGATGAAAAACCTCTCGCACATTACGGAAAATCTCCTCACTCACGGCAGACCTCCCGAAACGCCAGTGGCTCTAATTCGCTGGGGCACCCGCCCCGAACAGGACGTACTCACCGGCACTCTTGCCGATATTGCGTCAAAGGCGCGAAAAGCGGCATTCAAGCCTCCCGCGATCACCATAATCGGCGAGGTAGTAAGTCTTCGTGAAAAACTGCGCTGGTTCGACAACCGTCCTCTTTCCGGCAAGGGAATACTGGTTACACGGGCATCCGAGCAGTCCGGTGAATTTTCTCGGCTCCTTTCCGGGCACGGCGCAAGGGTTTTCGAGTGCCCGGCCATATCAATCGTTCCGCCGGAAAGCTACGAGGGTCTTGATCAGGCAATCGGATCTTTGAATCGATTCGACTGGTTGATCTTCACTTCCCACAATGCGTTGCGACACTTTTTTCTCAGACTGCATGCTTTGGGGCTCGACAGCAGGGCGCTTGCAACGTGCAAGGTGTGCTCGGTCGGTCCGAAGACCGCTGCTGAGCTTGCCGCATTCGGCATAAAGGCAGATCTGGTTCCCGCCGATTACAAGGCGGAAGGGGTCGTGGAAGCTTTCGGATCACTTGAGACAAACGGGAAAAGAGCACTCTTTCCAAGGTCAGACAGGGCGAGGGACATCATACCCGTAGGTTTGCGCAAGCTCGGGATGGAAGTGGAAGACCCGATTGCCTACCGCAACGTCACACCCGAAAAAATGCCCCAGGACATCATCGAGGCGCTGGAAGGAAAGCAGATCCATTGCGCGGCATTCACCTCATCGTCCTCGATCGAAAATCTTGCTGTAATGATTGGAGAAAATCGTCTCCTGCATCTTCTCGAAGGTGTTGCCGTCGCCGCTATTGGACCGATAACCTCCAGCGCCTGTCGCGACTTGGGTCTGAAAGTAGATATTGAACCGGCTGAATACACCATGGAGAGACTGACTGACGAGATCGTGCGCTATTTCGCCTGATTTATTTTCTGCTACAATGTAAACATGCAAAGAAGAGAAAGTCCTTGACATATCCACACAATTTGTTTATTTTCAAGCGCTCAGCTAAAATTATCATAAAGGTGGTGAAGTCAAATGTACGCAGTAGTGAGAACCGGAGGGAAACAATATAAAGTTTCCGAGGGAGACCTCTTAAAGATCGAAAAACTCGAGGGGGCGGTCGGTGAGACCGTTGAACTGGGTGAAGTCCTGATGGTTGGCGGCGAAAAGGTATCGATCGGAACACCTTTAGTGCCTGGGTCCTCTGTGGTCGGAAAGATCATCCAGCAGGGAAAAGATAAGAAAATACTTGTCTTCAAATCCAAGCGGAGAAAGAACTCCAGGAAACTGAACGGGCACCGCCAACACATGACGGTTTTGAAGATTGAAAAGATTAACGCCTAAGGGTTTCCCCTTGGATAAGGAGGTTTACGGATATGGCTCATAAGAAAGCAGGTGGAAGTAGTAGGAACGGACGCGATTCAGCCGGCCAGAGACTGGGTTGCAAGAAATACGGCGGTGAAACGGTTAAGGCCGGCAACATAATTTACCGCCAGCACGGCACCTCGATTCACCCCGGCAACAATGTAGGTTGCGGCAGAGATTACACCCTTTTTGCCCTTATCGATGGGATTGTCAAATTCGAGCGCATGGGAAGAGACCGGAAAAAAGTGTCGGTCTACCCTGTCAATTAAGTATTTCCACGACAGCGGTTTCTTAATACGACGGTATTCTGTGGGATGACCTTCTCATCCTCGATTGCATCGTTATTGAGCGCCTGATGCGTCTTGCATTCGTACAAAAAGCCCGGGGCTTTCAGCTTCGGGCTTTTTTCGTCTCCAGCTCCCGTCCTGTCTCGTTAAGACAGCCGGTTTCCCTTGCTGAACAAGATGCGAATTTTCAACGAGATGATCGTCTGTGTAATATGGCAATACTTCGTGTTAGTCAGGCTTAGAAAGAAATATCTTGCTCCACCACTGGACATTATATGTATATTCAAATATAATTATCTTAGAAAAAAGAGACATTTAGATCCGGTAAATATATATGAAAACTGCAAGCCGGAAGTACAGCATCTAAATCTTAGAAGGGGGTGTCACAATGCGTAGTTTAATTTCACTGATAATAGTCGGCTTAGCTCTCTCACTTTTCAGCTTTGCATCGACAGGCATGGCTACCGGTGAACCCGCTGCCGGCAAGACCGAAGCGGCAAAACCTTTGATAAGATGTTCAACATGCGGCGTCGAGTTTACTTCTTCCGCTGGAATTGAGCAGCACCTGAAAGCCCATCCTGAACACGTGCGTGCGACTCCCAAGGCGGACAAACCGTTGATCAGATGTTCGACATGCGGTGTTGAATTTACTTCTTCCGCAGGAGTCGAAGAACACGTGCAAGCGTATCCGACTCATAAAGCTGAGTCAACAAAGCCATTAATAAAATGTTCCACCTGTGGAGTTGAGTTTACTTCCGGAGCGTTAATGGAGGAACATATGAAGTCCCATCCGGAGCACTGATCGGTCCCTGAAATACAAATCTTGAACAGTGATCAGGAGGACATTGCGCCTGGGGTGGCACAACATATTAGAGGCAGGCCTTTCTCACCGAAAGGCCTATTTTTTTGCCGAGCGTAACAGAGTCCTGCAACGTAAACTTCCTTTATTGACTTCCGACCCGTCAATCGTGTAGTCTTGCCAGTGGAAGCGCGTCGGTCGCTGGTGGGCCGCCCGGTCTTCAAAACCGGTGTGGGGGGTGAGAAACTTCCTAGGTGGGTTCGATTCCCATGCGCTTCCGCCAACTGTAAATTCAGGGACTTAGGTAATTATCTACTTAAGTCCCTTATTTATTTCCGACATATGGTGACGCAGATATTGACGCAGGTAGTGTAAAAACAAGTTACTTTGTGTACTAGAGTTGAATACCTACCTACACCTGCCCTACTACTTGGCTCACTGTTCATCCATATTCAAGTGTTGATTGTGAATCGGCGTCGAATTCTGACCCATCATAGGCGCACAAGGCTGACCCACCCAAAGGTATTATTATAAGAAAATTCAGTTGTTAACAATGCAGGTGGGTCACGGTTCGACGCCGATGGAGGGTCAATGTTCGAAGCCGATCCACAGACTGAGACCAAACAGAAATTAAGGATAACTATCTGTTATTTAACAACAATTTCTTCACTTGATTTCTTTGAGATTTTTACTGCTCACGGATTCGATTCCCATGCGCTCCGCCAAATTTACGAAATAATTTCGGTCAGTTAGCTGCATGGCAACGAAGACTTTCACCAAAACTTTCACCACTGTCAGGTGAAAGTTTCAGCTGTTTTTCTTTCTTCCTGGATATAAAATCCTTTCCTAAATACTCCATATCAGTCGGAAATCACACTCCAAGCCATCAACATAATCACCGTACACTGTGAGTCGGCATGGAATATCGACCCATTTAAGAGCAAGATCGGCGTCCCAGCCTGACCCACCAATGCTGTTTATTATCAGTTGTAATCAGTAAATGATAATTGTTTACGCTGGGTCAAAGCAGAATGCCGATAACGGGTCCCAATTCGATGCCGCTTCACACGCCTGCGCGGTGACGTCCGGCAGCCGCCATTGAGCTCCGGAAACAGTACGGGTCCCTCTCGGTGAAGGGGTCGCGGCCAAGACCGGCGGTGACGGCGAGGCAACCGCCGCATACCGCCCGCAGTTCGCAGCCGGTGCAGGCAGCGGATCCCTCGCGGTATCGGCGGGCGGCCTGGGAATCATAGATGTCGGCAAGGGAATCGCTAAAAACGTTCCCGATGCGGGAGGGAAACTTTCGGCAAGCGTGGACCTCCCCATCGGCCAGAAGGGTCATGAAGTTGAACGCGGCGCCGCAGCCATAGCCGGTACAGCCGCCGAACGGATCTTCCCCCTGCTCCA
>DATEVI010000488.1:0-2941 GCA_035281865.1 Geobacteraceae bacterium
TGGCCGACGAGGCAAAAAAAGACATTTTGCGGGCCTTCGAGAAAGGACAGGAAAAGCTTGAAAAACACCGCGCCAGGCTTGCCCGGTTGATCGGCTGAGCGGGCATGCCGGAGGATGTCAGGGGGTGGGTGAAATAGGGGCACGGCATTCCGTGCCCCTACATTGCATATTTATCCCTTCATTTCCTCTCTCAACCCCTCCAGCACCGCCTTGACTTCAGCAACCATCTCTGCCGCACGTGGGGATTTCTCCTTTTTCAGATAGATCTCGAAATAATTTATCGCATCGGCAATACGTTCCTGATCGAGACAAAGGTTCCCCATCGTCAGATACCCAAGGGTGAATGAAGGGTCGAGACGAATGGCCTCCATACATTCCTTCTCGGCATTCTCCAGTTCCTCCAGGTCATAGTAAAGTTCGCCCAGGTTGAAATGCGCGGCAGCGTCACTCGGGTCTATGTCGATCCCTTTTCTGTAAGCGTCTATCGCCTTTTCCCTTTCGTTCATGCCATAATAGGCGTCACCAAGGGCGTTGTAAGCGAACACATTGCGGGGATCCAGTTCCAATGCCGTCTGATAGGCCTTCATCGCATCTTCCATACGCTCCATGCTGTTGTATACCAAGCCGATGCTCACGTACCCGTCGGGATCTTTCGGATTGATCTCCGTAACCTTTTTGTACGCCGCGATGGCGGACTTGTACTTTCCCAACTCGAAATAGATATCTCCCAGGGCGGTCAAGGCCTCCGCATCCTCGGGAGCGAGCCCGAGTCCTTTCTCGTACACCTGCTGCGCTTCCTCAAGCTTGCCCATCTCAGCCAGCGAATGACCCAAATGAAAATGCCCTTCCGGATTGTCAGGTTCAAGTTCCGTGCACTGCCTGAATTTGTCCGAGGCTTCCCTTATTTCGCCCGTCTCCAGGACGGCGATTCCTTGCGTGAGGAGCTCATTGAAATTTTCCGCCATCGTATCCTCCACCGTTTACAATAAATTTTTTATACTATAGCAGATGAACTATGCCGATTCCACAAATACCCGAATTTTGCAGTAAAGATTTGACAAAAACTTTCCTTTGCGCTCCTGATGCCTTATAGTTGTCGCCATGTAATTAATTCCAGCCAGAGGTTTCAGAAATGCCCGGAGTAAATGCGGAATCCATGGGGTTACGGACGCTGGAGGACATCAGCGCGCTCATCCTGCACTCCCACGACCTGCAGGAGACACTGAACAATATCGTGACCCTCATAGCGCGACGAATGAACTCGGATGTCTGCTCCATCTATCTCCTGGAGGATGATGGGGAAACGCTTGTACTGAAGGCCACCAAAGGTTTGTCAAAGAGCGCGGTGGGAAAGGTCAGGATGAACACCTCGGAGGGTCTGACGGGACTTGTGATCGAACAGAGAGGGGTGGTTGCCATGGAAAACGCGCCTTCCCATCCCCGCTACAAGTATTTCCGGAAGACGAAGGAAGAGCGTTTCCTTTCCTTTCTCGGTCTGCCGCTGTTCGAGCACAAAAGTCCCTCAGGGGTCCTGGTTATCCAGACGGAGGAGCCCAGGTCGTTCTCCAAGGATGAAATAAGTATTCTGACAACCATAACCTGCCAGATCAGCAGCATCATCGCCAATGCAAAACTCCTGGACTCCATTCGCAAAAAAGAGGAAGAGAGGGCTTTCTTCCAGAAGGAACTGGAAAAACTGAAGGTAGGCAGTCAAGTCGGTACGACCGAAGCCGCCCGGCCCGAAAAAAAAGGCAAACGGCCTCTGATGATTATGGGTACGGCAGTTTCCCCAGGCTTTTCATGGGGAAAGGTTTATATAATAAAGAGGGACAAAAAGGAAAATGTCCTCGAACTCGAGAAAGCCGGATCGCCACAGGAGGAAAGAAAGCGGTTTCAAATCGCCATGGAAAAAGCGCGCATAGAAACCATATACATGGAAAGACGGGTTGCGCAGACTCTTTCCGCGGAAGATGCAGCCATCTTTCATACCCATCTGATGATCCTTGAAGACCGTGGTTTCATGTCAAAGATTCAGGAGCTCATCGACGGAGGCCACGGCGCCGCCCGGGCGGTACAGGACGTAGTATCGCATTACGTGACCGCCTTCTCACGGATCGAAGACCCTTACCTCAGGGAGAGGTCGGCGGATATGGAAGACATAGGTCGCAGGATAATCGACTGCCTGTCCGGCAATGAACGCTCCCGTGTCACACTCAGCGAAAAAAGGGTCATCGTTGCCGAAGACATCCTGCCGTCGGACCTTGCCACACTGGATCACGACAAGATCCTGGGAATCATAACCGCCGCGGGGGACGGCAACTCGCATGCGGCAATCATGGCCAGATCGCTCGGCATTCCTGCGGTTTTCGGCGGCAAAGAGTTCATTGCGGACATCTCCCCCCGGGACGACGTCATTATCGACGGCAACACCGGCTGCATCTTCGTCAACCCCGACACGAAGGTGATGGAAGAATACGAACGCCTGCACCGCGACTACCACGCGAAAAAACGCGAGCTGGAAGAACTGCGCGACATGCCGGCCGTTACTGTGGACGGGACAAGGGTCTTCCTGCGGGCCAACATAGGCCTTCTCAGCGATATCAGAATAGCGCAGGCAAACGGAGCGGAAGGGGTAGGACTGTATCGCACCGAATTCCCCTACATGGCCAGGAGTTCCTTCCCTACCAGTCAAGAGCAATACGCACTTTACAGAAAAATTCTCGAAGGATTCGACCGACTCCCGGTGACCTTCCGGACCCTGGATATAGGGGGAGACAAAGGGCTGCCTTATTTCACCTATCCCAAAGAGGACAATCCGTTCATGGGATGGCGCTCCATCCGGTTCTCCCTGGAAAGGGAAGATATCTTCCGTGAACAGCTTGCGGCAATCCTCATGGCTTCCGTGCACGGCACGGCAAACCTCATGTTCCCAATGGTTTCG
>DATEVI010000489.1:0-3729 GCA_035281865.1 Geobacteraceae bacterium
CAAAAACACCAGCCGTCAAAGCACCCAGGAAGCTCATGAGCTTTGTGATGGGTGCTTTCGATTGCGATTGCACACGTTTGAAACTAAAAGGCATAAGTCACATCACTTTCCGGTGGTCCGCTGTAAAGTCACATGGCCGTTATCAGAGAGAAGCTTTTGACCGTCCCTGGAAAAAACGAATTCTATAAAGTCTTTGATAGAACCCCTGTATTTATCCCTTTTGCAGACCAGATACATTGTCACGGCGTAGGGATATTTGCCGGTGGAGACATTGGAGAGCGTGGGGGCTGTCCCATCTACGGAGAGGGACTTAATCTTTCGCTTCTCTGCTGCTATCAGAGAGCCACTGGTTGTACCGAATGAACCAGGCGTCTTCTCGATTTGCTCGGCCGCTTCCTGATCCGTGTTACCGACAAACACGCCAGGAATAGAATGGGCCTTCTCATGGGCCGACTTTAAGCCGGGGTTGGTACCTGCCAGATATGCCGACATACCATCGCTTAAAGCACGAAGAATAAGTCTTATGGGCGTCCCATCAG
The DNA here is from genome assembly GCA_035281865.1 of Geobacteraceae bacterium. Lineage (GTDB taxonomy): Bacteria > Desulfobacterota > Desulfuromonadia > Geobacterales > Geobacteraceae > CAIWTU01. The sequence goes on from DATEVI010000489.1 coordinate 540, forward strand.
GCCAGGTCTTACGCTTTCCTGCATATATTTCTTCTATTTCCGCAAGCGTGAAGCCTATTGCTGGGTTTGAATCCTGTACCCCGAAGATAAAGGCGGTGCGGCCATAGGGCTCTTCGATGATTTTCGTACTCCATTCCTCCGGCTTGAGGGGACGGTTGGACAGCCCTATATCAATCTTATCTTCATTTACCGCCTTGATGGCTCCTGTATTTCCGATGCTGGGGAGCACTCGGACGGTTACGCTTGGGTGCTTCTTTTGAAAACCCTTTGCCATCAGTTGCATGATGCCTATGCTCGATCCCGTACCGGTAATAATCAGGGCTTCCTTGAAACTTGCGGAAGCTGTGCCTGTAAAAATAGATCCCACAAACAGCAGGGCGGTTAAGATAAAGATTTGATATCGCAGGTAGAGTTTCATCGATTGGATCCCCTTTTTCAAGAAATCAATGTTTATAAGTAACTACTCAGGTCTCGTAATCTTCTTTTTTGACTGGACTCACGTTTCTGTCTGTGGTATAGCGGATCCATGTCGACCAATCCATTTATCTGTCAAGGGCGCCTCATTAATGATGAGGTCCTCATGTGGCTCCGTTCCTGGATCAGTGCTCATCCTGACTGGAGCCGCTTTCATCTGGCGAAAGAACTCTGCAAGCTTTGGCATTGGTCAACTTCCACCGGACAGTTAAAGGATTTCGCCGCCCGGAGTTTCTTTCGCAAGCTTTTTGAACGCGGTTTGATTACGCTCCCGCCCATTCGCACTGGCAAACAACGCAAGAAAGGATTCGCAACGGCGATAACAACTATAGCTGCGATACTTCCTCCCGCCTCTTTCATTGAAGCGTCGCTTGCAACACTCTTCCCTCTATCCTTTGTCATGCTCTGCGGCAATTCAGATGATGAGCAAAGGTTCAATCATTACCTCGCCCGTCATCACTATTTGGGCTTCCACCGCACGGTGGGAGAGAACATGAAGTATCTGGTGCGTGACCGCCACGGACGCGATTTGGCCTGCCTCCTTTTTGGTTCCGCTGCCTGGAAAACCAAGCCTCGGGATCAATTCATCGGCTGGAGCCATGAGGCCCGTGCACGGAACCTTTTGTGGATAACAAACAACACCCGTTTCTTGATCCTCCCCTGGGTGCGCGTCCCGCATCTGGCCTCCCATGTGTTGGGCCGGATTATCCGAAGACTGAGGACTGACTGGCAAGTCAAATATGGCCATCCGGTACACCTCGTGGAAACGTTCGTCGAACGCGACAGGTTCGTCGGAACCTGCTACAAAGCGGCCAATTGGATCTGCGTCGGCAGTACAAAGGGCCGCAGCCGTCAAGACCGATACAATACTCTCGTCCTGCCAGTCAAAGACATTTATCTCTATCCGCTCATAGCTCATTTTCGAGAGGCCCTCAGCAATGAAAACGGCTGACGAACTTCTTGCCTTGGGCAGATGCAATCTCCTTGAGCTGGTCGACTACTGCCTCACACTTCAAGAGCAATACAGCGCTATGGCACAGCAACTGGCGCAAAACAGCCAAAATAGCAGCAAGCCGCCATCTTCAGACGGCTATCAAAAACCAGCGCCGAAAACGGAGCGTAAAAAGTCCGAAAAGAAATCCGGCGGCCAGCCTGGACATACAGGGCACACCCTCAAACCGGTGGAAAAACCGGACTATACCGTCCTTCATACGATAAACTGGTGCCCCTGCGGGTGCGGCGCCGACTTAAGCCGCCGTCCGATCATCCGTCTAGAAAGAAGACAGGTCTTCGACCTGCCGCTGCAAAAACTCGACGTTACCGAGCATGTTGTCGAAGTTAAGGTATGTCCACAGTCGGGAAAGGAGGTGCATGCCCCATGGCCGGAAGGCGTAAACGCCCCCGTGCAATATGGTGTGCGCTTCCTCGCATGGCTTACCTATCTCTCCGTTCAGCAGCTCCTGCCGGTGGAGCGCATTGGCCAAATGTGCGCAGACCTCTTTGGGCAGGGAGTGAGCGATGCGACCGTCCAGGCCGCTGTTCACGCCACTGCTCTGTCGCTCGTTCCCTTCAACGAAGCCGTCGTCGAGCACATCCGGCAATCGTCTGTCTCTCACACCGATGAATCCGGCGTGCGGGTAAACAAGAAACTCCACTGGCTCCACGTCGTCTGCACGAAACTGGTCACCTGGTACGGTATTCATGCCAAGAGAGGGCGCGAAGCTATTGCATCCTTCGGCATTCTGCTCGCTTACCAAGGAACCCTTATTCACGATTGCTGGGCAGCCTATCTTGAGCTTCCCTGCACTCATGGCCTGTGTAACGGCCATCTCCTTCGAGAGTTGACTTTCGTTTATGAAGAGCTCCAGCAAGCCTGGGCGGGAGCGCTGCACAAGCTGCTTCTCGATATGAAGCAGGCCGTATCCGAACATAAAGACCGCAACACGACATTACGTTCGGCAGAACTCGCGCGCTGGCATCGCCGCTACCGGGCGCTCATCCGTAAAGGACGAAGGGCCAACCCATCAGCCCACTCTCCGCCAGGCTGTAAAAAACGCGGACGAAAAAAACAGACAAAACCCCAAAACCTGCTCGATCGCCTGGAAAAACATGAAGCCTGGGTGCTGGCTTTTCTCCACGACTTCCGAATCCCCTTTACCAACAACCTGGCAGAACAGGCTCTCCGCATGATCAAGGTCAAGCTAAAGGTCTCCGGCTCATTCAGAACACTCGCCGGCGCCATGCGCTTTCTCGCCATCCGCAGCTACATCTCCACTGTGCGCAAACACGGCCTTCGGGTCTTCCCATCCGTTGTTTCCGCCCTCCACGGAAATCCCTTTATCCCTCTGTAATCGCTCATTGACCTGAGTAGTTACAAATTTATTATAAATTTAATTGACATACAAAACCGTTTTTCCTATACTCCGCCCGTCCAAAAGCAATGTCTTCTCCAATAATATTAAAAAACTATCTGCCGGTTGGTGTAAGTGGATATCAGTCTCGAGGGAATAGTTGTAGTTGTTGGAAACTACGGGAGCGGCAAAACTGAGATTTCCGTGAATCTTGCGGCTGAAAGAAAGCTGGCCGGCATGGATGTAAGCATTGCCGATCTTGACCTCGTTAATCCTTATTTCCGGGCCCGCGAGGCGAGAAAACAGCTTTCAGCGCTTGGTGTTAAAGTTATCTTGCCGGCAGAGCAATACCTTCAGGCCGATCT
>DATEVI010000490.1:0-2408 GCA_035281865.1 Geobacteraceae bacterium
TCTTCGATGAGTTTCCGCCCACCGTTTCCATGAGGAGTTTCCTCAATTTTTCCTTGTCGGTCAGTGCGTTATTCAGCGGGATGAAATTACCCTCGCGTCCGGCGCCGGAGACCTGAGCGGCCTTTTCGGGTTTTGCCTTGCCGGTCACCTCGCTCCCGGTATCCCTTGATTTCATTGAATCGACGCGGTCCCTCAGTTCCCTGATTTCTCGGACTAGGGGTTCGAGCATCGACTTCTGAAATTCGTCCCTGGTGTTCGACACCTCTTCCCTGGCCTGAACATACGGATTAGCGGCCGGTCGTTGCGGGCGGGGGGACTGATCGATCGCGGCGGTTATTTTGAAGACCGGTTTCCTGAAGAAGCCGAAAATACCCTTCCGCCTTTCTTCCTTGGAAGAAATGATCATGGCATCCGGGCCAAGTTCCACCTTTACCATTTGTAAAGCTTCCGACATGCTGCCGGCCTGAAATGTTTTAACAAGCATCAGAACCCACCGCTCCCAAAGATTGGATCTTTATGTTTGTCGGAATCTCGTTGTGCGACAGCACCACCAGATTCGATATGAAACGCTCGGTAAACTTTTTCACATGCCGTCTGATCGACGGCGAACAGATAAGAACAGGATGGGTACCCGTCTGATTGAACTTTTCAACGGATTGACGCATATTGGCAAGGATGCGCTGTGCGATGCCGGGCTCCATGGCAAGATAGCTGCCCTGTTCCGAAGTATGAACCGATTCCGCGACAAGCTCCTCGACATCCCTGTCGAGACAGATGATGGAAAGGGTTTCGTCTTCCTGTTTCAGCTGGTCTACGATGCAGCGGCTGAGACCCTGGCGGACGAATTCCGTCAGGAGCTCCGGGTCTTTCGTAACGGTGGCGTAATCGGCAAGAACTTCCATAACCGTGCGGAGGTCGCGTATGGAAACGTTTTCCCGCAGAAGGTTCTTGATCACTTTGAGGACGGTTCCCAGGTTCATGAGTGACGGAACCAGTTCGTCGACCACCTTCGGACACGTGGCGGAAAGATGGTCGAGAAGCTGCTGAAGCTCCTGCCTTCCCACCAGTTCATGGGCATGCTTCTTGATGATCTCGCTTATGTGCGTGGCAACGATGGTGGTGTTCTCCACAACGGTATAGCCGTAGAGCTGCGCCTTCTCCCTTTCCGATTCCCTGATCCAGATCGCCGGCAGACCGAACACCGGTTCTGTAGTCTTTACCCCTTCTATCTCGCTGCTTACCGCTCCTGAATCCATGGCGAGAAGTTGGCCGTTCAGGTCCCCTCCCCCAACTTTGGCTCCTTTTATCAGGATCGAATACTCGTACGGCTTGAGTTGCAAATTGTCATGGATATGAATGGGGGGAACGACGAAACCCATTTTCTGGGCGATGTTTTTTCGAATCGATCGAATCCTGTCGAGAAGTTCCCCTTCCTGGGCGGCATCCACGAGCGGCACAAGGCCATATCCGACTTCGAGCTCCATGAGGTCCAGCGGCCTGATCGAACCTATCTGCTCACCGTTTTCCTCTTCCGGTTGAAGGGCGGCGGGTCCCTGCTCATCCTCCACGGTCCTGACTTTTTCCCTGGCCATCCTGCCGACCAGGAAAGATACTCCGGACAGAAGAAAGAAAGCGAAATGGGGAAGTCCCGGTATAAGCGCAAAGATGAACAGTACGCCCGACGAAACATAGAATGCCTTGGGATAACTGAGAAACTGCCCTGTAATTTCATGTCCGAAGTTGTTTTCATCGGCGGAGCGGGTAACGATAATGCCCGCTGCCGTGGAAATGATCAGCGCCGGAATCTGTGCCACAAGGCCTTCACCGATGGTCAGCAGAGTATAATTGGTCAGGGCCGTTTCGAGCGGCATCCCCTTCTGCCACACTCCAATGATGAACCCGCCTACGATGTTCGTCAGGGTTATCAGCACGGCGGCGACCGCATCACCCCGGACGAACTTGCTGGCGCCGTCCATGGATCCGTAGAAATCGGCCTCTCTGGAAACCTTTGCCCGCCGGAATTTCGCTTCTTTTTCCGTAATTATTCCGGCGGAAAGATCGGCGTCTATGGCCATCTGCTTGCCGGGCATGGAATCGAGGGTAAATCTGGCGGCTACTTCGGCTACACGACCTGCGCCCTTGGTGATGACGACAAAGTTGATGATCACCAGTATCAGGAAAATTACCGCGCCGACGACGTAATTGCCGCCGACGACGAACTGTCCAAAGGCCTTTATTACGCCTCCCGCCGCCTCGACCCCTTCACTCCCGTGCAACAGGATCAGCCTGGTCGAGGCTATATTGAGGGACAGGCGGAACAGGGTGGTGACAAGAAGTACCGACGGAAAAACGGAAAAATCAAGCGGCTGTTCGGTGTAGAGGCCGACCAGGAGGATTGCCAGTGCGAT
>DATEVI010000491.1:0-2329 GCA_035281865.1 Geobacteraceae bacterium
GTTGGCAACCATGATAAGGATTGAAAAGGAAAGGATCGAGAGGACCGCAACCCCGGCGACAATCCACCGTTTGGCCGGCGGCAGAGCAAGTAAAGGTTGTAGAAGTTTTTTCATGCTCTCAGGCATTACCACTCCGTTTCAAGAAAATCTGCCGCTAGCTGCTTGCAGCCGGCTAAAGGTTAAATCAGACCTGCATTCTCATAATCTCGTGATACGCTTCGACCGCCTTGTTTCTCACCTGGCTGAGCAGCTGGAACGAAATACTCGACTTCTCGACGGCGATCATCACTTCATGCAATCCCTTCGACTCTCCCGTGACAAAGCCCTGAACGGCCTTGTCCGCATTCATCTGCAGGTCGTTAACCCTGTTCACCATGTCACCGAGGACTTGAGTGAACCCTTCGGGTCCGGCCGGCGCTTGCGTCTCCTTCGCGCCCGGCGCAGGAAATGGACGGGTAATACCCTCAACTCCGATCCCGCCTTCTATTCCCGTGATCACCATTTGTTTTCTCCGATGTTTTTTTACACGGACGACACGGACTTACACTGACTGTCACGGACGAACACGGACAAATTAATTGCCGGTCCGTGTCAGTCTGTGTTTGTCCGTGTTCGTCAGTGTGTCCGTGTCAACCTACCTGCCAAGTTCCAGCGTCTTCAGCGCCATGCTTTTGGAGGCCTGGGCCGCTGTTATGTTTGCCTCATAAGCCCTGCTGGCGGTTATCATGTCGGCCATCTCTTCGACGAAATTTACATTCGGCATCGCAACGTAACCCTGCGCATCCGCGTCGGGATGCGTAGGGTCGTACTGCAGTCTCGGCGGCGAGGTGTCCTCAATGACCCGGCTAATCTCTACACCCCCTGGAGGCGTCGAATTGAGACGCTTCATGGTGTCGGAGAAGGAACGCTCAACGGGAACCGCGCTAAAAACCGCGTCCTTCCGTTTGTATGGACCTCCTTCCTGGGTGCGCGTGGTGCCGGCGTTGGCAAGGTTACCGGAGATCAGGTTCATCCTTGTTCTTTCAGCGGTCATGGCAGACGAACTGACTGCCATGGCATCGAAAAAATCCATTTAGATGCCTCCCTTTATGGCGTATTTCAGCCCTTCGAATTTTTTGCTAAGGAGTTGAACCGTGGCGCTGTACTGGATCTGGTTCTCCGCCATCCTGCCCATCTCGTTTTCCAGTTCCACGCCGTTGCCGTCTTTTCCAGCGGTCCTCGACGGAGTTTCGACTATACGGCCCTGCACCTCCTCTATGCTGTTGTGAGTTCGGCGCAACGGCATATGAGCCGTGTGAGTCGTCGGCGGGGTGGCGTTCCGTACGGCTCTGTCCTTCACCGCTTCCTTCAGCTCGTCTTTGAAGGAAAGGGTCGTAGGCGTGTAACCGGGAGTTTCCGCATTGGCCAGATTGGCCGCTATGCGATTTTGATTTTTAATTCTCAGATCCATCGTCTTGCCGAGAAGGTCGATTGTAGTTCCAAAAATATCATTTACCGGCATTTTTACCTCCCAATTTCACTCTGCGATCAAGCAAAAGCTGTACCACCGGGCTTTTCCAGCAATTACGACAACTTGAAAGCAGCCACAAGAAACAGGCCCGGATCCGGCGTTTCGATTTCTTGACAATGGACGTTATTTTGACTTCCATTTGTCCCGCCACTCCATCTCAGAAAGCTCCTGAGCCGCCATTTTTTTCCACAGGGGATCGGTCCCTTCCCTGACAAGCTTTTCCCACATGCTTCTTGCTGAATCACTGTCGCCCTGGCGTCTGGACAGATCAGCCATTTTAAAGAGGCAGGCATCGCGCATTTCCCCCTGTGCTGCCGCGTATCCGGACTGATACATGGTCATCGCCCCTTTCCCGTCCCCTCTGGCCAGTCTCGCGGAGGCCAGCACCAGGAATGCATCGGATTGAAAGGGAGATTGCAATCCTTTTTTCCGTAATTCATCAAGAAACAGTGCCATGGCCTTTTCGGCTCCGGCCGGCTCACGAAGTCTTTCTCTGGCCTTACCCAGGTAATAGTAGCTTTCCGGCTGCTCCACCCTGCTCCCCTTTTCCTGCAGGCGGGACAGGAGGGAAACGACTTCCTGCATATTTCCTTTCCGGTAACAGATTTCGCCAAGACGCTCGATTACCCCCCGAACCAGGGGATGTCGCGGAAATTTTTCCACGAATACCCTGGCAGCGCCTTCGGCCAGCGCCTCTTCCTTCAGAATAAGGGCATCGTCGAATATCCTGCTGTAGAGGAAAGGAGTAGAAGCTACAGCCCACTCGCTGTCCACAAGTTCCGTAAACAGTTTAATTTCCTCCCTGATCATCCCCTTCTC
>DATEVI010000492.1:0-5691 GCA_035281865.1 Geobacteraceae bacterium
AAAATTAGTTTTAACGTTTGGACTGTATCCTGTTATATTTGCAAGAAATTCAGATTGTAAGAAACCCGAAGGAAAAACGGTATACATAAGAGAAGTCGATAGTGGAGAAGCTGTTTCAGGATAGACGTCACCATATGGGAGAAAGGAGCTTTCAGTTATCTTATGCGAAGATCAAGAAAACAAATCGAGGTTACCGGAACCGTTTCTTTGAAGAAAACCGACATGGAGTTTCTGGGTAGCAACAGGATCGCGCTCCTGGAAAAGATCGATGAATGCGGCTCCATATCCAAGGCAGCCAAGGCTGTCGGTATAAGCTACAAAACGGCATGGGATGCTATCAATGCTATCAGCGCTCTTTCGGAAAAGCCGCTTTTCGTTCGGGTGACCGGAGGGAGATCAGGAGGCGGAACAAGCCTTACCGAAGAGGGCAGGGAAGTCATACGAACCTACAGAATCATACAGGAGCAGCACGAAAAATTTCTTACGAACCTGGAAGACAAGATGGGTGATGTCGATGCAACCGGCCTGAATAAATTTGTCAACAAGATATCCAAGCAGGCAAGCGCAAGGAATATATTTGCTGGTACAGTTGAAAAAATTGTCAAGGGAGAAGTCAAATCAGAGGTAACCCTGGCCTTGAAAGGGGGCGATCATATTGTCGCCATGATCACCAATGAAAGCGTGGACAGTCTCGGGCTTGTCCAGGGAAGTGACGCATATGCCATTGTCAAGTCGGGTTCGGTAATTATCGGCACGGGTCCGGCGGAAATTAGGGTCAGCATTCGTAACAAGCTTTGCGGAAAGATAGCGCATCTCACGCAGGGTGCCGTCAACACCGAAGTGAATGTTGAATTGCCCGGTCGGACATCGATCAGCGCGGTGATAACCAACGCATGCGCCAGAACTCTTGAACTCAAGGAAGGTGAGCCGGTTTGCGCCATGTTCAAGGCATCAAGTGTCATTCTGGGGGTCGGTTGACAATCTGCTGAACTAACATTACGAAATTTTTTGATCAACTAAATATTTTTTCTTGCAAAATAGTTATGTAGTATGGTACATAACGTTACCCAAAAAGGTGTAAACAATATGGTAAGGCATCCAAGGGCATGCTTGTTGTTGCCGGGGCAATCTATGTTCTTCTGAAAGAGATGAAGAGCTGACATAATCAGGCGCCTATTTCGTCCTCCGCCTCTGGCGGACCTAACGGAACCCGCATTGATACTGATGAAAATATCGGTATTGATGCGGGTTTTTTGTTTTTTCGGTCTGTACGAAGCCGTGTGGGGACAAGCGAACCAAGGGAAAGGAAAAGAAACAATATGATGAAGGCAATACCGGTTCAGGAAGCTGTCGGCAAGGTCTTGGCCCACGACATTACCCGCATCGTGCCGGGTGAGTTCAAAGGACGGGCCTTCAAGAAAGGGCATGTCATTGCGGAAGAGGATGTTCAGCTGCTTCTGACGCTGGGCAAGGATAACATCTATGTCCTGGACCTCCAGCACGGCTTCGTTCATGAGAACGACGCGGCGCTGAGGATTGCCCGCGCTGCGGCCGGGTCGGGAATTGCCCTGACCGAGCCCGTGGAGGGGAAGGTGAAGCTGGTAGCGACCGGCAAAGGGCTATTGAGGGTGAATGCCGAGGCCCTGACGCAGATCAATTCCATTGAGGAGGTGGTACTGGCGACCCTGCACACCAACCGCCCGGTGATCGCCGACCTGCCTGTGGCCGGAACAAGGATCATTCCGCTTTTTACCACCGAAGAGAAGGTTGTCGGCGTCGAGGATATCTGCGGCAAGTACGGTTCCGTCATCGAGGTAAAGCCATTCCAATCATTAAAAGTCGGGCTGGTTACCACCGGCAATGAAATATACCACGGTCGCATTGAAGACAAATTCGGCCCCGTTGTCCGTGAAAAATTCTCCGTCATGGGGAGCGAGGTGATCCGGCAGATCATTGTGCCGGACGATGTGTCAATGACTGTCACGGCAATCCATGAGTTGCTGGCTTCCGGAGCGGATATGATCGTAGCCACCGGCGGCATGTCCGTGGACCCCGATGACCGGACTCCCGCGGCTATACGGTCCGCGGGCGGTGAAGTGGTTACCTATGGTTCGCCGACCTTCCCCGGTTCCATGTTCATGCTGTCATATATCGGCGATGTTCCGGTCATCGGTCTGCCCGGATGTGCCATGTACAACAAGGCAACGGTTTTTGAACTGATTGTTCCGCGCATTCTCGCAGGAGAACGGGTGACGAGATCCGACATTGTGACACTTGGTCACGGGGGTTTCTGCGAAGGTTGTCCCGAGTGCAGATATCCGAACTGCAGCTTCGGTAAGTGATGGTTCAGTCTGGTTTGTCGGTCCATTTTCTCTCACTTCGATTCATCCATTTGCGGCGAGTCGGAGTGGGGGGCTCTTTTTGTGTTTCCGCTTAACCGGGCATTGCCCCAGTTAAAACCCAAATAAGGAGGAGAACGTATGATTAAGAAGGTTATGAATGTAAATGGTGTCGAGAGGACGCTGATCGTTGACCAGGAAGCTCTCCTGTCCGATGTTCTGCGGAAACAGTTACACCTGACCAGTGTCAAGGTCGGATGCGCGACCGGCACATGCGGCGCGTGTAATGTCATCCTGAACGGCAAGCTCGTTCGCACCTGCACCACCAGAATGAAACGGGTCGAGAACTGGTCGACGATCACCACCACCGAGGGGATCGGCACACCGCTGAACCTCCACCCCCTCCAGAAAGCCTTCATCTTCCACGGCGCGCTCCAGTGCGGTTTCTGCACCCCCGGCTTCATCGTCTCCGCCAAAGCGCTCCTCGATTCCAACCCGAACCCCACCCGTGAAGAAGTGCGCGACTGGTTCCACCAGTACAAGAATGCCTGCCGCTGCACCGGTTACATCTCCATTACCGACGCGGTTATGGATGCCGCCAAAGTTCTCCGCGGCGAGATGTCCGAATCCGCCCTTGAATACAAGGCGCCGGCGGACGGCAGAGTGTACGGAACACGGTATCCTCGTCCGACATCCGTTGCCAAGGTCTGCGGTCTCTGGGATTTCGGCAACGACAAGGCTGACCAGCTCCCCGAAGGCATGCTCCACGCCGCCATCGCGTACGCCGATGTGGCCCATGCAAACATCAAGGGGATCGACACCGCCGCGGCAGAGAAGGCGCCGGGTGTGGTCAAGGTTGTCACCCACAAGGATGTGAAAGGCCGCAACCGCATCACCGGTCTGATTACCTTCCCGACCAACAAGGGTTACGGCTGGGATCGTCCGATCCTCTGCGACGAGAAGGTCTTCCAGTATGGGGATGCCATCGCCCTCGTAATTGCCGACACCAAAGCGAATGCCGATGCCGCGGCGAAGCTGGTGAAGTTCGACCTGGAAGTGCTGCCCCACTACATGAACGCGCCGGCGGCCATGGCTCCGGACGCCATCGAGATCCACCCCGGCACCCCGAACGTCTACTTCACCCAGAATCTGGTCAAGGGTGAGGACACCAAGCCGATCATGGAAAAAGCCGCCTATGTTGTGGAAGGCGAGTACTATCTTGGCCGTCAACCCCAGATGCCCATCGAGCCGGACGTCGGATTCGCGTACATCAATGATGAAGGCAAGGTGTGCCTCCACACCAAGTCCATTTGTCTGCAATTGCACCAGGCCATGATCGCCCCGGGTGTCGGCGTCGAGGTGGAAAACCTCGTCATCGTACAGAACCCCTGCGGCAGCTCCTTCGGTTACAAATTCTGTCCTTCCAACGAAGCCCTGCTCGCGGTTGCCACCATGGCGGTCGGCGGCAAACCGGTTCACCTTTCCTGCTCCTGGGCGCAGCTGCAGTTTTACACCGGCAAGCGCTCCCCGTTCTGGTACAAGGCCAAGCTTGCCGCCGACAAGAACGGCAAGTTCCTCGCCACGGAAACCGACTGGTCCGTCGACCACGGTCCCTACTCCGAGTTCGGCGACCTCCTCACCGTCAGGGGTCTGCAGTACGCCTTCGCCGGTTATGACATCCCGAACATGCGCGGTGAAGGCCGGACCGTCTGCACCAACCACTGCTGGGGCGCCCCGTTCCGCGCATACGGTTCTCCGCAGGCATTCTTCGCCTCCGAGTCCCTTATCGACGAACTGGCCAAGAAGATGGGGAAAGATCCTTTCGAACTCCGTGAACTGAACTGCTACCGTGAAGGCTCTACAACTCCGACCCAGCAGAAGCCTGAAGTAATCGTCTTCCCTGAACAGTTCGAAGCGCTCCGTCCGAAATACCAGAGAGCCGTCGAAACCGCGAAACTGAGAAGCACCGACACCGTGAAGTGCGGCGTCGGCGTCTCCCTCGGTATCTACGGCTGCGGCCTCGACGGCCCCGACACCTCCGAAAGCTGGGCTAAGCTCCTGCCCAACAACGAAGTGATGATAGGCAACAGCTGGCAGGATCACGGCCAGGGTTCCGATATGGGTACGCTTGCATTTGCCCATGAAACCCTCAAGCCCCTGGGCCTGAAGGACTCCCAGATCCACCTCTGCCTGAACGACACCAGCATCACCCCGAACAGCGGTCCTTCCGGCGGCAGCCGCAACAACGTCGTTACCGGCAACGCCATCAGGGTTTCCTGCGAGAACCTGCTTGCGGCCATGAAGAAGGCCGACGGCACCTATCGCACCCATGACGAAATGGTGAAGGAAGGAATCGAAACCCAGGTATACGGTAAATGGACCACGCCGTGCACCCCGTGCGATGTGGAGACCGGCAAAGGCGAACCGTTCTGCATCTACATGTACGGTCTGTTCCTGGCCGAGGTCGAAGTCGACATCACCACCGGCAAGGCTCACTGCTACAAGATGACCCACGTTGCCGACGTCGGCACCATCACCAACCAACTGGTCGTTGACGGTCAGATCTACGGCGGCCTGGCCCAGGGTATCGGCTTGGCCCTTACGGAAGACTTCGAGATGATCAAGGCACACTCCAACATGATCGGCGCGGGCTTCCCGTTCTGCAAGGACATCACCGACGATCTGGAAATCATCTACGTAACCAAGCCCCGTGAACTGGGCGCCTTCGGCGCCGGCGGCGTCGGCGAGCTTCCGCTGTCCGCGCCTCACTGCGCGGTCATCAACGCCATCGACAACGCCTGCGGTGCACGTATCCGTCACCTGCCGGCCTACCCCGAGAAGATCCTCGCGGCGCTCAATTCGCCGAAAAAGGCATTTGACGTGGCTGACGCCCTTGCTCAGGGTTATGTCTGCCAGGATGTCAACTCTGAACCGCCGAAGAAAAAGGTGGAAAAAAAGGTCACAGGCGTCAGCGCCCCCGAGGGTGAATACACCCCCGTCGGTGCATAGCCTGAGAGCTTTCGCAGACCGTGAGCCGGCCGCTGATCGGGCCGGCTCCAACATTTTCTCTGATTAATACCAATCTTCCGCAACTCAAACAAACCTCAAAGCAATGGAACGCGGAATAATCGGAAAAGGCGGATCAAAACGGATCAAACAAATTCTTAAATTGTGAGGGGTTATAATCCGCCGTTATCGGCTTATTTCGCCTATTCCGCGTTCAATTAAGGTTTTTATCCTTTTTGGTTCCGGTTTTGCCTGCTTAGGGAGAACAGATCCCGATGGAAAAAAATGAACTCGTTGATTGGGAAAGTAAGTGCATCCAGGAGGAGCCGCCGGAATGTACGGCGAC
>DATEVI010000493.1:0-3546 GCA_035281865.1 Geobacteraceae bacterium
GAAGGTCATGTCGCCGACAGGTTCGACGAACCTTCCGGTTGGCCCCAGCGAAGCGGCAACATAGGCGCTGTCGCCGGCCACCTCTCGGGCAATCTCCACCGCCCGCGCGTTAATCTCGACGAGCCTCCCCTCAAGACCATAATGGGAAAGTTTTGCCCTGGTGCCGCCGAATGTATTCGTTACGATGATGTCGGCCCCGGCCGCAAGATACTCACGGTGCACGCCTGCCACAACATCCGGCATGGTCAGGTTCAATTCCTCGGGCGCCTGTCCCGGCTTGAGGCCCCGCTCCTGGAGCATGGTTCCCATCGCTCCGTCCAGCACCAGTACCCTGTTATGTAAAGATTCCAGAAAAGGGGGTTTCATGAGGGTAATCCTCCGTATTTATTGCTGTGGGGGACCGGTTTGAACGGCCTTGTCTTTTTCCAGAGCGAAGTTGGCTTCAATGGGCAGTCTTAGGTCTAGGTGTCCCTTGAGGCTTTCCATGTCCTGTCCTTCCAGCAGAAATTTGACTTTTTTGACATCGGGAAAATTGAAGGAAACGGTATTTACGATGGAGTAGACCGCCGACATTTCAGCGGAGCTCCCTCCGGGGAGTCCGTCCGCAAGTTCCTTGCCGACATTGATGTATGCTGTGTCGCCCTGCACCTGGACATCATGGATAATCGTGGTGGTGGGAAGCGTAGGCGCCAGGTCCCCAAGGGGACCGTCAACGAGCTTTTCAAGTGTTGCCCGGATGCAGGCCGGAAGGTTGTTGCCGCAGGAATCGATCTCGCTCCCTTCGCGCACGAGCCAGTCCCCGTCAGGGGAAGCGAAAAAGAGGGAAACCCTCACGGGTCCGGACGTTTGGGGTTGGACGGGTGTGGTGGATACGTCCTCTTTGCCGTAATATTTCTGCAGCATAAGTGCGCCGAGAACCGTTGCGGCTACAAGAAAGGCAATGAAAAGGATCAACCTGATTCTGCGGTGTTTCACGTTCGACATTATCTGTAACTCCCATTCTCAAGGAAGCTTTACCGCATGGTAAAAAGCAAGGATGCGTAAATGCAAGTCCGTCAGGCTTCCAGACTTACCTGGTGCACGTCACCCAGTTTGTCGCCCAGGAAACGATTTCCGACGCGTATAAAACCGGCAGGCACATCGGTCACGAAAAAATGATGGTTGCCCTTCTCGGAAGGGGGGCGGAGCAGGTCTTTGTTCCTCAGTATCTCGGCCACCGTGCGCGCGGTTTCCTCCGCGGAGTCCACCAGTTTCACCTCCGGCCCCATGGTTTCGGCAATGACCCCTTTAAGGATGGGGTAGTGCGTGCATCCGAGGACCAGGGTGTCCACGCCATCGTTTTTCAGCCCCTCCAGATAAATCCTTGCCGTGAGCCGGGTTACTTCATTGTCAACCCAGCCTTCCTCGGCAAGCGGTACGAACAGCGGGCAGGGCCGGGTGATGACCTCTATTTCCGCATTTATCCTTTTTATGGCTTTTGCGTAGGCGCTGCTTCGTATCGTTCCCTCGGTGCCTATGACGCCCACTTTGCCGCTCCTCGTGACACACGCGGCGCGCCTTGCACCGGGTTCGATCACTCCGACGATGGGCAGGGCGAACTCTTTTTTCAGCGAATCCAGGGAAACCGCGGAGGCTGTGTTGCACGCTGTTACAAGGAGCTTGATGTCCCTTTGTACGAGGAACGAAGTGATTTCATGGGAGTAACGGGTGACCGTCTCCGGAGATTTCGTTCCGTAGGGAACCCGGGCGGTATCGCCCAGATATATGGTGTCCTCCTGGGGTAAGGCCTTGATGATTTCCTTCAGTACCGTAAGGCCCCCGACGCCGGAGTCGAATATGCCGATAGCTTTCCAGGGCAATCTTTTTTCTCCCGGATACTGCAAATGCTGGATATTGTAAACACTACATACTATTTTACCTGCCGCGACTTTGTCAAGGTATTTGGACTGTTCGACATCACGTCCACGTTTTTCGCGGGAAAATATTAATTGTTTAATTTGTTCGTAAAATCTGCTATTTATTTCGTAATCAACAACCATGGTCAAGCGCGGAGGGATGATGGATAAGCAGGAATTGATCAACAAGACCAAGGAGACGCTGGCTCCTTTCGAGACCGATCACATTATCAGCTATCTGAAGAGCCTCACTATGGAACGGGCGATGGAAAATCCGTGGCTTATCGCGGCATTTCTCATCATATTTTTCTACGCGATTATAAAGCGCTCTAAATTCGTGCTCCTTTCCCTGTTTACCGTCATCTCACTGATGGTACTGATCAGATACACCTTTCCGGCCGGAGGGGACGAAATGTCATTATCGTCCACGCTGCCTTTCGTTTTCGGGGCTCTTCTGATCGGCGCGGTTGTCCTGTACTTCAATTTCATAAAAACGGAATAACATGTCTGTAGGTAAAGTAGGTTTCACGACGACAATTCCCCTAGAGGTGTTGCTGGCCGCCGGAAGAGTGCCCGTTGATCTGAACAACCTCTTCATCACCAGCGACAGAAGTCAGTGGCTTATCGAAAAGGCCGAACTGGAGGGATTCCCAAGGAACATCTGCGGATGGATCAAGGGCATTTACGCGACGGTCCTGGAGAGCGGCATATGTGAGGTGGTAGCGGTCACCGAGGGAGACTGCAGCAATGCCCGGGCACTCATGGAAGTCCTGTCCATGCGCGGCATACGGGCAATCCCCTTCGCCTTTCCCGGGGACAGGAGCCGGGAAGGCATCCGTGATGAAATAGAGAAGCTGATGGCCCATTTCGGGGTGGACTGGGACGCGGTCAGCATGGTGTGGGACCGACTTGAAGGGATCAGGAAAAAAGTCCGGGAGATAGACCGGCTCACCTGGCAGGAGAATCTTGTGTCCGGTGAAGAAAACCACTATTTCCAGGTCTGCACATCCGATATGAACAGTGATCCGGACCGCTTCGAGGCGGAAATCGATGCTTTTATGCAAAAGATATCGTCCCGCAAGCCATTTGCGGAGAAGATCCGGCTTGCATACATCGGTGTTCCGCCCATCATTGGGGATCTCTACCCTTTTCTGGAATCCAGGGGCGCGAGGGTTGTCTTCAACGAGACCCAGAGGCAATTCTCCATGCCATATGGCATATCCGACCTGGTCGAGCAGTACCGCGCCTATACCTATCCTTACGACATATTCGGCAGGATTGAGGACGTCTCCCAGGAGATCGAAAAAAGGGAAGTGGATGCGGTCATCCACTACGTGCAGTCTTTCTGCTTCCGCCAGATTGAGGACATGGTCGTGCGGAAGAAGCTGCAACTGCCCGTTTTGACGCTGGAAGGGGATAAACCTGCTTCCCTTGACGCCAGGACAAGGATACGGATCGAGAGTTTTCTCGAAATGGTCGGAGAACGGCGATGAGAATCGGCATCGACCTGGGAAGCAGGAAAGTCAAGTTTGCGGTTGCCGACGGCGGAAAGATGACCAGGCTGGCCGATTACGATACACTGGGTTTTTACAAACGTTTCGGCAGGATTGTCGATGACGAGCTGACTTTTGACCTGTCTGGGACCGGGATG
>DATEVI010000494.1:0-3184 GCA_035281865.1 Geobacteraceae bacterium
TCCCAACTTCGACACTTCAGGGCCATTTTCCGGGATGGGGGTGTTGATTTCAATGGATATTTCAACCGAAAATCCCAACTCTCGTAGTACGTACATATAGCATTATTATCATTGACAATATGGATATGGTAATGAATAATGTAGTCTATGTTTATCCGCATCGCCCGGCAGCGCCGGGGAGACAAGGAGTACAAGTCCCTGCAGATCGCCGAGAGCTACCGGGACTCCGAGAAGGGCGGCGCCCCCCGGACCCGAGTGCTCGCCCACCTGGGCACCCTGGAGAGCTTGGGCGAGAAGCAGATCGAGAAACTCATCGCCGGCCTGCAGCGAGTCATCGGCAAGGAGGTCTCGGAAGAAGCGATCGGCGAACTGTTGGTGGCCAAGGACTTCGGGCATGTCTATGCGGTGTGCGAGACGTGGAACCGGCTCGGACTTGCGGAAGTGCTTTCCCGCTGTGATCTTTCCGGTGAGGCGACCTTCCCCGCGGCGGACCTGGTGCGGGTGATGGTGGTCAACCGGGTGTGCGACCCGTGCAGCAAACTGGCCTTGTTGGACTGGCTCGATGGCGTTCATTTCCCCGGATATGAAGAGACCAGGCCCTCCTACCATCACCTGCTCCGCGCGATGGACCGGCTGATCGCGATCAAGGAGCGGGCGGAACCTGCAATCGCGAAGCGGTTCCTGTCGATGTTCGACACCCATGTGGATCTGGTGTTCTACGACATCACCTCCACCTACTTCGAGGGAGACCGCTCGATCGTCGAGGAAGACATCCGTCGATACGGGTACAGCCGGGACGGCCGGTTCGACCGGAGGCAGGTCACCATTGGCGTGGTGATGACCCGCGACGGGATTCCGCTGTGCCATCACGTTTTCCCCGGGAACACGGTGGACAAGACGACAGTGGCCGCCGTGGTCAAGGACTTGAAGAAGAAGCGGTTCGCCCTCTCCCGCGTGATCTTCGTGGGTGACCGGGGGATGCTCTCCGACGAGAACCTGGAAACGATCTTGAACGAAGATTTCGGGTTCATCGTGGCCCACCCGTTGCGGCACAGCACCGTGGCGACCGAGGTGGTCGAGGATCTTTGGCGCAAGTTCGACCGTGCTTCCGAAGCGGAACAGTTTCTGGACGACGTGCGCACCTCTTTGCGCTTCGTGCTGGCGTATTCCCCGGAGATTGCGCGGGAGGTCAGGGAGGAGCGCACCCGGCGTCTTCGTCGGGCGGACACCTTTATCAAGGAATGCCTGCATCGTTTTACGAACCCCTCATCGCGGGGACGGAAGCCCACGCCACAAGGGACCTACGACCGGATCCGGGATTTTTTGCGGGACCACAACCTTCTCTCCCTCTATGAGGTTGACCTTCGAAACGACGAAGTGATCGTCGCCGCGGACAAGAAGACCCGCGCCTGGGAAGACAAGATCGACGGGATGCTCCTTCTGGAGACAACGGATTTGGAGAGCAAACCGGAGGACGTGGTTCGCCGGTACAAGGAACTGGCCGAGATCGAGCGCGGATGGAGGGCTTTGAAGAGTTCCTTGATGTTGCGTCCCGTTTACCACTGGACGGAGGAGCGGATCAAGGCGCACATCTTCCTCTGCGTGTTGGCGCTCCAAATCGAACGGCTGATGCGGAATCGTCTCCAGTCGGTGTCGGTGCGCAAAGCCATCGACCGGCTGCGGCAGATCAAGGCCGGGGAAATGAAAATCAACGGGGTGAAAACCAGGACACTGACCCGGACGACGGAGGAGCAGCAAAACCTCTTTAAATTCCTTGATGTACCTGCTCCGCGGATGTTGCGGGCAGAAAGTTTGTAGTACGAAACCAGGTGCACGGATTTTTACAACTTGTTGAAACAAATCATTATTCTGGAATTGGGGTGTTAGACTCCGGAGACCTCAGGGGGTAAAATTTTATTGTTTCACAAGATGTCATAAAGCGCAAAAACATCGCCTTGTAAAACTCATGGCATAACTGTATAAAGGCACTTGAAGGTTTAATGAATAATTAAATTAGCACCAAAAGATGCGTGTGAATATTGCCTGTCGTGGAAAAAAGTGAGTATCTTCATATTGCTTCACGTAAGACGTTTGCAGAAGAGAATAACATGGACCTAAATAATTGGATAAATATTTTGCAATGTCCATTATGTTCGGGAGATCTTGTCAGCAATGAGAGTACCCTGACCTGTCATTCATGCAGAAAGACTTTCCCCGTTCATTTTGGTATTCCTGACTTTAGACTATTTCCCCCAGACCACGTTGGGTACAGGAGTGAAGAGAAAGACCTGGAACTAAGTGCTTATTTATTTGATCGTCTTGAGACTTCAACGTTTGAGGAATTGGTACACATATATGTAAAACGGGGATCAGGCCATCTGGACCAAGTATTACGGAGTAGATATATAAGGTACCGCCTTGATAATCACGTCAGAGCGAAAAAACTCGTTATGCAGATACAGAATCAAGATTTTTTTAGATTTCCTGATACGGGTGAATCATTCGGATTGGACATAGGGTGTGGTTCCGGATGTGGCATTTCGGCACTCCTCGAACTAGGCCTTTCAGCAATTGGAGCAGATATTTCCATTTCAGAACTAATCATAGCAAAGAGTTTTTTGAAAAATTATTATCCAGAGAACAATTACTTCCTTATCGCGGGTGTTGCGGAACATATGCCGTTCCGCAATGAGTTTTTCTCTCATGTATTGGCTGTCGATGTGATAGAGCATGTTTTGGACCAGAAACAGTTTATTCGGGATGTTTATCGTGTCCTACATCCGGATGGATGTTTTTACTTTGACACATGCAGCCGGTTTGTATGGGATGAGCCGCATACTGCATTACCGGCAGTAGGATACTTGCCCAGATTTTTGCAGCCCCTCTACGTGCGTATGGCTCGGCAACGTAATTACAAAATTCACTTACCCTCACAGTGGGAATTAAAAAAATGGTTAAATGAAAGCCCCTTTGATAATTGGAAAATCATTTATAATCAGATAGACAAGGCTAGCAGGCCTAGGACTTGGCGTGGCAAAGTAATACGAACTATACCAGGACTTTTGCACTTGAGAAACCTATTACTGAAGCATACTTCAAGTTTTGAGATATTTATGAAGAAAAGCTCTTGAAACTTTTTATTGTGAATGATAATTTTGATGAGAAAAAAGTTAGTAGATTCCGA
>DATEVI010000495.1:0-2728 GCA_035281865.1 Geobacteraceae bacterium
TTAATATCCTTGATCCGGTTAATTAGCCGGTGTTTTGAGTGCCATTAAAGAATGGGTAATAAATATCAGACTTTTCGGCAAATATCCATAATCAAGGCGCATCATTATAAACTAATATCCTAAATGCAGACTCTGTTATTAGTCATCACAACCCACAGTCTTTCCTAGCAGCATTGAATCGTTGGCGGTGTGCTGCTTCCCATGCTTTTGCCGTAATTCAATCCCCCAAGGATACAGGCAATATTGAATAGCCGGTCTTCAGTTGACGGAAAGGACGCGGAGATACAGGCCTTTTTTCATTGAAATAAATGAGAAAATGCTTTTTTCGCTAAAATTTGATCCATGTCAAGGTTTTCCCCGGACAACGATGATAGTTTACAGCCATCGGAACAAAGATATTTATCATCGTCCCGGGAAACGGGAACAACGATCAAAAAAGGAGGAAGTCTCTATGTTTTGTCACCAGTGTGAGCAGGCAGCGAAAGGTATCGGATGTGACGTGTCGGGTGTTTGTGGAAAGAAACCGGATGTGGCGGCTCTTCAGGACAATTTGCTGTACGGGCTGAAAGGTGTAGCTTTTTTTGCCGATAAAGCGCGCAATCTCGGCGCCAAAGATGAGGCTGTCGACCTTTTCATCATCGAGGGACTGTTTGCCACGGTAACCAATGTCGACTTCGATCCGGCAAGGCTCGAAACGCTCATCAAACAGTGCGGTGAAATAAAGGAAAAAGCCAGGGCGCTTTACGAGACGGCGTACAAGGCCAAGAACGGCCTCCGTATCGCTCCCGAGTTCAGCACCGGACCCGCGGCTTGGACTCCGGCAGCAGACCTGGCCAAGCAGGGCGAGGAATATGGCATCAAGGCCCTGCACGAGAACGAGGACATCCGCTCCGCCATCGAGATCCTCACTTACGGTCTGAAGGGAATGGCGGCCTACGCCGACCACGCCCATATTCTCGGCAAGGACGATGACGAAGTATATGCCTTCTTCCACAAGGCGCTGGCGGCTACCGCCGACAAGAGCCTCGGCCTCATGGATTACGTTGGCCTCTCCATGGAGTGCGGACAGCTTAACCTGAAGGTCATGGGAATGTTGAACGAGGGCCACGTGGCGCACTACGGCCATCCGACGCCCACCAAGGTCCAGCTCGGCACCAGGGCGGGCAAGGCGATCCTCGTTTCCGGCCACGACCTGCGCATGCTGGAGGAACTGCTCAAGCAGACCGAAGGAAAAGGGATCAACATCTATACCCATGGCGAGATGCTCCCTGCCCACGGCTACCCGGGACTGAAGAAGTACGCTCACCTGGTCGGCAATTTCGGCGGCGCCTGGCAGGACCAGCACAAGGAATTCCCCGAGTTCCCCGGCGCCATCATCTTCAACACCAACTGCATCCAGAAACCGGCGGAGTCATACACCGGCAGACTGTTCACCTGGGGTACCGTGGCCTGGCCCGGCATCAAGCACATCGAAGGCTGGGACTTCAGCGAAGTGATCAACAAGGCCCTGGAACTTCCCGGCTTCCCTGAAGCGCCGGGCCAGGAGATCCTGGTCGGATTCGGACACAACGCGGTATTGGGCGTAGCAGACAAGGTAATCGACGCGGTGAAGGCGGGAGCGGTAAAGCACTTCTTCCTGATCGGCGGCTGCGACGGTGCGAAGCCGGGCAGAAACTACTACACCGAGTTTGCCGAGAAGGTACCCAAGGACTGCGTCATTCTCACCCTTGCCTGCGGCAAGTACCGCTTCAACAAGCTCGACTTCGGCGACATCGGCGGCATCCCCAGGCTCCTGGACATCGGCCAGTGCAACGACGCATACTCGGCGATACAGATAGCGGTGGCCCTGGCCGGCGCCTTCGAATGCGGCGTGAACGACCTGCCGCTCTCCCTGGTCCTCTCCTGGTACGAGCAGAAGGCGGTGGTTATCCTCCTGACACTCCTCCACCTGGGAATCAAGAACATCAAGATCGGTCCGAGTCTCCCGGCCTTCGTCTCCCCCAACGTCCTCAACTTCCTGGTGGAGAACTTCAACCTCGCCCCGATCAGCACACCGGACCAGGACCTGAAGGCAATATTGGGATAATTGCAACACAAAAACGGGGCGATCCCCTCATCGCCCCGCCTCCCCTATCGATCCTCCTTCATACGGCAGGGTGCGTTACAACCCCCACGCCCTGCCGGCTTTTTTCCATTCTTCTGATTTCATATCCCGCTCCAGGTCGTAATGGGAAACCGACAGGGTCACATTCTACACAAAAATGGAAAATGTAGACGCGACCCCGGTTGGTTCGCCCCTAATCGGCTTGACGCCCAAACTTGGTTTTAATTCATGTTTAATAATTTTTGGCCAGTTGACACGGGAACCGCGCCGGGTGTAAAAAGGATTTAATTTGTCTTTGTTGTGATTTTAATGTGAATTTGTTACGGAGTATTGGAATGGAGAGGGAAAATTCTTTTGTTGGCGAATAAAGCCGTCCGTGTCAGTTTTGAGCTGAGTGGACGGCTTTTTTCGTCTGAAATCATACGCCCATCTGAAACCGGGTCAGAAAGGAACCAGGAGGCTGGTTGAAATGTACGGCGATTCGCTCCTGTGTGTGCGGTATCGGTACGACGATAAACGCGGAGAAAAGCTGAAGACGGTGGAGATCATCGTTGAGGAAAGACCGTGCATGTCCTCCTTCCGATATCGGGATACGGACATCGTTGCCGTAATGGTCCCATACAC
>DATEVI010000496.1:0-3046 GCA_035281865.1 Geobacteraceae bacterium
TTCGCACGTCATATTTACAAGGAGAGGGATAATGTCAATGGATAATGATGTCGAAATCTCCAACGGGATGCAAAAATACATTGATAAGAGCAATAAGTACCTGTCCGAGCGTGATGAGTACATCCACAAGGTGGTAAAGAAGTGGAAATTCGATACCATCGCAGTGCATGGCCTCTATTCGGTGAAGGATGCAATCGAAGACTATCAGGGGGCGGTAATTGAGCCTGTTTTCATGAGCACTGCCCAGGCTTTTCGCGACTCGGACGAAATGGCCGCCGCACTCGCCTACAAGATTCCGGCCTGGTGTTACTCACGAATCGCCAACCCGTCGACCTATTATTATGAATGGACCCTGGCATTACTCGAAGGATACGACAGTAACATCGAGACTTCTTGCTGCTCCACTTCTTCCGGTATGGCTGCCATCATGACGGCCGTGCAGCCGTTTTTGAAAGTTCAGAAAGATGTCAACGAAAAGCGTAACTTTGTCGCGACGGTCCAGTGTTACGGCGGAACCTACCATCAATTCACCGCTCGCCTGATGCAGGAGCAAAATATTGAATGCCGCTGGGTTTTGGACGCAACCGACCTCGATCAATGGGCATCCAGAATTGACCGGCATACACGTTTTTTGTATGGGGAGTTGCCCAGTAATCCCCAACTGGGTTTTTTTGATATAAAGGCCGTGGCAGACCTGGCCCACAGCCACAACCTGCCATTGATATGCGACTCCACGATAGCAACACCGGCACTGCTGCGCCCTATTTGCCACGGTGCGGATATCGTTGTGCAATCTGCCACCAAGAGCCTCACCACCAGCGGCTTCGGCGTTTGCGGAGCTGTAATTGCCCGCAAGAATCTCATTACCAATATTGATGACGAGCAGCTTAAAACCGATTTTTCGTTGCATATCAAGTACCAGCAGAATCGTGACTTCGGTCCAAATCTGCATCCGATGCAGGCGGTGATGACCCTGAACGATATGCGAACACTGCGGTCCAAGATGGATCTCATGAGCCGTAATACCATGAAGGTCGCCCGCTTTCTTGAGGAGCACCCAATGGTTGAAAGTGTTCAATACCTGGGGTTGCCCAACCATCCATTGCACGAACTGGCCAGCAAATACATGTGGCTGGTGGATGCGGAATACGACGAACTCTACGGCAAACCGGTCAACCGGTATGGTCACCTACTGTCATTCTGCGTAAAAGGCGGAATGTTGAAAACTCGTCAGTTCTTCGATGGCCTGCAGCGGATATGGCGGGCGACCGACCTGGGAAGGATTAAAAGCGTTGCCACCATACCCGCAATATCAACCCATCAACAACAGGGTGCTGAAGGACGGGCATTGGCAAACATTCCCGCTAATATGGTCCGGCTTTGTGTGGGGGCAGAACATCCCGTCGATATTATCGCCGATCTGGATCAGGCGCTGCACAAAGCTAAGTAGTTTCCGGATGGAAATTATTTAGCAAGCCGCCGGCTATTTGATTTTTTTTAGTCATTGTGATTTAATGGAAACAGGAAAGCAAACCGGCTTCACCTCAAGGAGGTGTAATCCATGAAACGTGGAAGTGCGCATGATAAAATCTGCATGATTGAGAATAACAGGCTGATTAACAGGCTGTCGTCCGATGCCACGGTTTCCTGTGGCAAATGCGGCGCCAGAGCCCACAATCCGGCAAGTCTTTGCGATCCGGTGCAACTGTCCGGATCCGGTTGATTCTGTAAATAAATAATTGCTTCGAGCATCTGCGAAAAAGCCCGGGAAACCTGGCTTTTTCTATTTCGGAAGGTTGAGCCCGCAAGATCTGTTGTCGCCAGTTGACTCTGCACTCTGAAAAGCTATCATATTACAGTGGCAGGTGCTTACTGCTCAATCAAGGTGAGGAGGAGACTAATCAATGACCGATATGAACAAAAATGGCGCTTTCAGTTGGTCGGAACTGCAGACTACCGACGTGGATGGGGCGAAGAAATTCTACACGGAACTTTTAGGGTGGACGACCGAAGATTTCCCTTCGGAGGAAATGGCCTATACGATTGTGAAAGCCGGTGACGAGCCGGTGGGAGGGATTATGGCTCTACCTTCTCAGGCAAGCGGTGCACAGCCACACTGGGGCGTTTACATCACGGTCGACGATGTGGATGCTACCACCCGTAAGGCGCACGAGCTTGGCGCCACGATCATAGTCCCCCCCATGGACATTAAGGACGTAGGACGTTTCTCCATTATTCAGGACCTTCAAGGAGCAATTTTCTCAGTAATCACATACTTGCGAAAATGAACGAAAAGCATTCCCGGCCAATTATCACTATTTTCCTGTGCGGTGATGTAATGACAGGGAGAGGAATCGACCAGATCCTCCCTCACCCGAGCGACCCGCGTATCCACGAACCATACGTCAGAGATGCCAGAAGGTACGTCGATCTGGCGGAAGAGCATAACGGGCAGATCCCGAGGCCGGCCGCATACAGCTATATCTGGGGCGACGCCCTTGCAGAACTGGAGCGGTCGGCAGCGGAAGTCCGGATCATCAACCTTGAGACGAGCATAACCCGAAGCGAAAAATATTGGCAGGGAAAGGGAATCAATTACCGGATGAATCCGGATAACATGCCCGTTATCACAACGGCCGGAATTAATGTCTGCTCTCTCGCGAACAACCATGTCCTGGACTGGGGATATGAAGGCCTTGCGGAAACGTTACAGACTTTGAAAAAGGCAAAGGTAAAGGGTGTTGGGGCGGGACGCAACGCGGCGGAGGCGGAAGCCCCGGCAGTTATTGACATCAAGGGGAAAGGTCGGGTTATGGTATTTTCCTTTGGTCTTGCCTCGAGCGGAATCCCTTCGAGCTGGGCCGCTGCATCTGACAGTCCCGGCGTGAACCTGTTACCGGACCTGTCGGACCGGACGGTTCAGGATCTGAAAGCAAAAATCCACCGGGTAAAACAACCTGGGGCTGTTGTGATAGCCTCCATCCACTGGGGTGGGAACTGGGGATATGCCATCCCACGTGAACACAAGGAGTTTGCCCATAAACTC
>DATEVI010000497.1:0-2892 GCA_035281865.1 Geobacteraceae bacterium
TCAATCCGCTTTCGCTGCTGCTGATCGATCTGGACAACTTCAAGGTTATCAACGATACCTATGGACACCCGGCGGGAGATCTGGCGCTGCAACGTGCAGCCAGGGTCCTCAGCGACAATGCACGCGGGTCGGACCTGGTTGTGCGTAACGGCGGAGAGGAGTTTGCCGTGATGCTGCCTGCCGCCAGTGCTTCCGTAGCACTGCAGGTGGGAGAAAGGCTGAGAAAGGGCATTGAAAACACTGTCGTAGAATACAACGGGGTACGGATCCCGCTCACCGCAAGTCTGGGAATAGCCCATCGGCCGGGCAAGGAGCACTTCCCGGCAAACGAGCTTATAGTGCAGGCGGACGAGGCCCTTTATCAGGCCAAGAAGTCGGGTAAGAACAGGGTTTGTTTTTACAGTTCAAGTCCGGTTATTGTTGGGAAATTGGGGGAAGCGGGGAAGCGAGTGAAGGGTTGAAGGGTTGAAGGGTTGAACCCATTAACCCTTGAGCGAAGCGGACGCATCAACGCATCAACGCTCACGAAGTGAGCACCTTAATCCGACACGAAGTAGCTCTTGTCCCTTTCATACATCTCACTGAAGGTATCCAGCATGCCTGTCAGCCGTTCTTCCTCGACGCTGAGCATCTCGGCTGCCTTTGACCCGGGCAGATCCAGACTCTCATCCGGATACCTTTCACCAATGCCCAGCTTGTGACAGAACAAGTCTGCCAAACTGACTACAGCGGTAAGATGGGCGAGGTAAGGGTCGTCCGCATCGGCGAAGGCAAGCGTGTGGTGCTGTTGCACTGAATTAGCCAGCATCTCCGGAAAGTTCCATTTCCTGATTACACAAGCTCCCACATCATCGTGGCCGAAGGGATATACGTCCTTTTCCACGTCGGTAAAAGGAAGCACCCCATTATAGCAACGCTCCACCACGGTCTGGAATTTGTCTCTGTCAAGATGGTTCATAATTGTCTTGCCGATGTCGTGGAACAGGCCTGCCAGAAAGGATTCTTCCTCGTTGGAGAAATTCGTGCCCGATGCTATGACCCTGGCCGCAAGCCCGGCTCCGAATGAGTGCTCCCAGAGCATTTTTTCCACCAGTCCGTAGGGCTGATATACCTGTTTCACCGAAGCCGTTATTACAAGACTCCTCAGGGTATTGAAGCCGAGCATCATGATCGCCGTGGGCAGACTCTGGATCTTTCTCTGGCAGCCGTAAAAAGGCGAATTGGATATCTTGAGAACTCTTGCCGCGACCGCGGGATCACCGGATACGACCTTGCTCAGTTCTTCCGCGGTAGCCCTCTCACTTTCAATAAGCTGCATGACCTTTGTCGCAATCACCGGAATGGTAGGAAGGTCTCCCGCGGCCATAATGGTTTTTTCCAGTTCCCTGTTCATCCGTTTCTCCTCACCTCACTCTGGTACTTGACACTTAGCACCTGACACTTGAAACCTTACCCCTTACTTTACTTGTTCGCCGATCTTCCCTATTTCGAATCCTATCTGCTCCAGGGGCAGCACCAGGTCGGCTATTCCGCCCTGGATACATGCTTTCGGCATGCCGTAAATAGTTGAGGTGGCTTCGTCCTGTACGAGGGTGGAGCCACCTTTTTCCTTGAGATGTTTCATTCCTTTGAAGCCGTCGTTGCCCATGCCGGTTAATATTACTCCGAGGGCCGCGCCTCCGGTTACATCAGCCAGGCTCGACATCATGAGGTCGACGGAGGGTATGTAAATGTAACCCGGAAACTTGTCTATGGGGGCTGTGCGCACTGCAATCGAGGAGCCTTGCCTTACCAGTGTGGAGTGCATTCCTCCCGGTGCAACAAGGACCGTTCCCTGCTTCAAAATATCTCCATTTGCCGCCTCTTTAATGGTCAGGGAACATTTTCCGTTGAGGCGCTCGGCGAATGGGCCTGTAAAGGCCTTGGGCATGTGTATGGCAACCATGATCCCGTACGGGAAATTGACTGGAATACGGGAAAGCACCTCCTGGAGGGCTATGGGACCTCCCGTGGAGGCGCCGATTCCGACACAGCTGATTCGGGAAGGTTTTAACCTGGACACAGCAGGCCTGGTTACCGCGGAAACCACCGGACTGACCGGTCTGGCGCCCCTGTGGGGCATGGCGAACAAGGCGGCCGCCTTGACCTTGCGCAGCAATTCTTCCTTGAACACCTTTTGTGCGGACGTGGAATCGGTAATGTTTTTGGGAATGTAGTCGACCGCGCCGGCTTCCAATGCATCAAAAGTTGCCGTGGCCCCTTCATTTGTCAGTGTCGAAACCATGACAACCCGCATCGGCGATTTTGTCATAATCTCCTTCAGGGCGCTGATACCGTCCATTCTCGGCATCTCGATATCCATGGTGACGACGTCCGGTTGAAGATCAAGTGCTTTTTTGACACCGTCGAGACCGTCAATTGCGGAACCTATGACCTCTATGTCCGGGTCTCGATCGAGAACGCCACGTATTGCCATGCGCATGAAGGACGAGTCGTCAACGATAAGGACACGGATCTTTTTATTGTTTTTTTCCTGAAACATAAAACCTCGCTAGTTCATAATGCCCTCAAATAGTGAATTGACCAGATCCTGGATTTCCAGGACCCTGTCGTCCAGTTCGTAACAGAAACGCTCTACATCGAGATTAACGAAGCTCGGCGCGAATGCCTTCAGAATGTTCCAGGAAGGTTCCTCGGCAAGATTGAAACTTACCCATTCCCTTCCCCCATAGTCCAAATGTCTTACGGAGCAAAAGAGATCCGCAAGATTGATGATAGCTGTAAGTGTCGGGTCGTAGGTCGCTTCCATGGGAGTATGGTGGTTCAGTATGACGTCGCAATACTCTGGAGGGAAGTTCCATTTTTTCGCAAGACACAGACCCACCTCGCAGT
>DATEVI010000498.1:0-3803 GCA_035281865.1 Geobacteraceae bacterium
AAAGGTTGACATATCCGCCACCGCGCGGGAGGCCGCCTCGGAACTGACACAGGCCGAGCCGGAGCGCCGGGTCACGTTCCGGATTGCCGACGGGATGATCACCGATGGGGATGCGAAGCTTTTGCGAGTGGTTCTTGATAACCTCCTCGGCAACGCCTGGAAGCACACCGTCGCGCGGGGAGAAGCGATCATAGAGTTCGGTTCGGTTGAGATTGACGGCAGGCCGGCCTATTTCGTTCGGGACAACGGAACCGGATTCGACATGTCGGATGCGGACAAGCTCTTTATCCCGTTCCAGCGTCTCCCGGGTGGTGAAGAGTTCAAAGGATTCGGCATCGGCCTGGCAACGGTGGAGCGAATCATCCATCGCCACGGCGGCAGGGTGTGGGCAGAAGGGGAGCCGGGCAAGGGGGCGACCTTCTACTTCACCCTGGGACCTCATCGAGTGATCTAACGAGGGACAACGACCCATCTTTGATACATGCCTCTCATACGATGTGGATCATCAAGGGCATATTTAAAAAACTCGACGGACATTGCAAAAATAACCGGGAGCATTACACTTTTTGTTAGAATACTTGAATCCGGCAAAGAGGGGGAAATCGTCATGAGATGCGATGCATGCGGAAAAGAGGTTGCCGAAGGGAGTACATCCTGTCCTTACTGTTTTAGACAGATCACGAGTCCGCCGGCGAGAGGCGCGGAGGCCGTCGATGAAGATTTCGGAGCCCAGTTCAACCGTGCCACGACGTTATGGAAGGACAACCTCGGAGACCTCGTTCTGTTCACTCTCGTATTTATGCTGGTGGGGTGGATTCCGATTCTGAATGCCGCTTTTTTTGCCGGCTATACCCGAGGCCTGCTTTCTCTTAATCGCGGAGTAAAACCGAAAAACGGGGATATCTTCTCTGCATGGGACTGCTTCGGAAACGCCTTGGGCTACTGCTTGGTACTCCTCGCCGCGGTAATTGTCGCCGGCTTCATTCCCTTTTTCGGACCGATCGCCCAGTTCGCCGTAAGCTTGTTCGGAACACCCGGCTTTTATGCGGTCGTTGACCGCAACATGAATGTGATCGATGCGCTTAAATGGAGCATCGCAACCGTACAGCGGCATTTTCTACCATGGCTTCTCGCCGTTCTGGTCGGCGGAGTCATCGGCTCATTCGGTCTGATTGTTTTTATTATTGGGATCATCGTAACCCTTCCATGGGGAGGCCTCCTGATCATTCAGCAGTATGAAAGGGTGAAGGGGGAAGAGTAAACAATCGAAAGATGTAGGGGCGAAGCAAATGTTTCATCTGCTTCGCCCGCCTCTGAAAAACAGGGCGAAGCAGAAAAACCTTGCTTCGCCCCTACAACATTTCTTTTATTCACGTCTCCGTAAGGAGAATCGCCTCCGCTATCTGGCGCATGCTCTTCCTCTTGTCCATGGCCAGTTTCTGCATCTTTCGGAATGCCTCCGGCTCGGAGAGGTTCTGGGTGCGCATCAGAACGCCTTTGGCTTTCTCGATAACCTTGCGACTCTCGATGGTATCCTTGAGGTCCTCAACCTGCTCTTTCAACGCCTCGACCTCCTCGGCGTGGGCAAAGGCAAGCTCGATTGCCGGCCACAGATCCTGCTCCCGGAGAGGTTTGGTCAAAAATGCGGCAATTCCGATTTCCCCCGCCCTCTTCACCGTATCAGGATCATAACAGGCTGTAAGGAATATGATCGGTATCTTGAGTCTTTTCCTGATCTCTCTTGCCGCGGATATACCGTCCTTCCCCGGCATTGCGACATCGAGAATCGCGATATCGGGGATCTCGGCAAGGGCCATTTCCACCGCCTTGACACCATCACCGCATTCCAAAATTTCATCAAAACCGAGCTCAGCAAGCTTATTTTTTAAGCTTCTGCGGATTATGGGCTCGTCATCGCAAACAAGTATTTTTCGCAATGGAATCACCGCCTTACAATGGATTTATCATAAAAATCAACCCTGACTTTTGTATACGATAGCACAAAACGTTCCATTTGCAGACAGTTTGACAAACGCTCGCTCTGACCAGCCCTCAGCCCCCTCCTAAATTAGCGACCCACGCTGCTTTGTCGGCGCTTTGTCGGCGAGGAACTTCAGTGACAGCGCACAAAATGCGCTTCGACTCCGCTCAGCGCGCGTTTGTTCCCTGAGCGGAGTCGAAGGGAACAAACCACTGATGTTGTTTCAGCCAGTTAGCTTGAAGTTACTCAGAAGCCCGCAAGGGCGGGGATAGTTAAAGTTCTGCAACGGCCCGCCGGGCAAGATTCCTCTTGACTTGACAATGAAAGGCGATATACAGGGGAATGAGCTGTTGTCCGGGGTAAAGCCTCTTCACTTCCGAATCCGAGGGATGATGATGAAAAAGAAAGCACTGATCGCAGCAATTGTCCTGACGACAGCCACCGCGGCAGCGGTCTACTTGGCGTTGACTCGTTCAGGCGAAGACAGCGGGACGATCGTAGTGTCGGGAAACATCGAAGTCACTACGGTGGAGCTGAGCTTCAAGATTCCCGGACGAGTAACTGAGCGTCTTGTGGACGAGGGAGAGACGGTGAAGGCGGGACAGCTGGTTGCGAAGCTGGACAACCAGGATCTTGTCCACGAAGTAGCCGGCAGGGAGGCGGAGGTTCAGGCGGCACGAGCAGCCCTGACGGAACTGGAAACCGGGTACCGCAAGGAGGAAATTGCCCAGGCGGCGGCGGCTCTCCAGCGGGTCAAGGCGGAGGCGGACCGGCTGAAGGCCGACTTTGCCCGTCAGCAGGCGTTGTACAAAAGAGAGGTCATTTCACGGCGTGACTTCGATGCGGCCAAAGCCGCGAACGAAGGGGCGCAGGCAAGCGTGCGGGAAGCGCAGGAACGTCTTGACCTGCTTCGCAGAGGTCCTCGTAAGGAAACCATCGACCAGGCGCGTGCCCGCCTCCGCGACGCCGAGGCGGTGCTGGCTCTCGCCGGAACACGGCTCAGTTATGCCACACTTGTCTCGTCCGTCGGCGGTCTGGTCCTTTCCAAAAACATCGAACCGGGTGAACAGGTAGCGGCGGGGACCCCCATCGTGACAGTCGGCATGCTCGACAGCGTATGGGTGCGGGCCTACATCAGCGAAACCGATCTTGGCAGGGTCAAGGTAGGACAGGAAGCTACCGTAACGACCGACACCTGGCCCGGCAGAAAATACAAGGGGCATATCTCATTTATCTCATCGGAGGCGGAGTTCACCCCGAAGAACGTACAGACGGAAAAGGAAAGGGTGAAACTGGTGTACCGCATCAAGATCGTTATCCCGAACCCGAACATGGAACTAAAACCCGGCATGCCGGCCGATGCGGAAATACGGGTAAAGCAGGCTGAAGATTGAAGATTTATTTGTTTTGACCTTCAGCCTTCGGCCTTCAGTCTGCCAACCTTTCTTATGGAAGCTATCAAAACCGACAACCTCACCAAAACCTTCGACAATCTCACCGCCGTGGACGGTCTTAGCCTGACCGTAGCCCAGGGTGAACTGTTCGGTCTGGTCGGCTCCGACGGTGCCGGGAAAACCACCACCATGCGCATGTTGGCCGCAATCATGGAGCCGAACTCCGGGGACGCATGGGTAATGGGAAGGCATGTGGTCCGGGAAGCCGAGGCGGTTAAGGAGGACATCGGCTACATGAGCCAGCGGTTCGGCCTCTACTCCGACCTCACGGTGATGGAGAACCTGCTCTTCTACGCGGACATTTACGGGGTGCCGCGGCGGGACCTCGGTCCGCGCATCGACCGCCTGCTCGGATTCAGCAACCTGAC
>DATEVI010000499.1:0-3407 GCA_035281865.1 Geobacteraceae bacterium
TAGTGTCAATATTTTTACCTTTATACCTTTTGTCCTTTGCCCTTAGCTCTTTGCCCGCCTTATCCCTATTCATACGTCAGCGCCTCCACGACATTGGTTTTAGCCGCCCGTCGGGCGGGGTATATTCCGGCCAGGGCCGAGAGTCCGGCCGACATGATCAGCGCCCAGACGATGGAACCGTATGGGACGAAATATTCCGCGGCTGAACTGTAACTGGACCGGAAAGAGCCTTCGAGGTTGAGCCACCCCGTTATGATGCCCGCGCCGCAACCGAGAATGCCGCCCACGATCCCCATGAGCACCGACTCGATCAGCACGACGCCGGAGACCTGTCGTCTGAGCATGCCGATGGAACGCAGGATGCCGATCTCGCGTGTCCGCTCCAGCACCGAGGCGAGAAGGGTGACTATGATTCCGAAACAGGCGATGGTCATGGTGATGACGCTCAGGGCATAGTTGAAGATGAAAGTCTCGTCCATGGCCTTGCGGATCTCGTCCTTGAATTCCTTGGCCGGAAGAACGAATAGTTTTCGATCGGTTCCCAGCCGTCCCTGAATGGCGTCGCGCACCGTCGAGATGTCTTCTCCCGGTTTGACCCGAACCGAGAACTGGTCGGCGAGCATGTCTCCCCAGTGGCGTTGGAAGGTGAATAAATCCATATATACGGTGCCGTTGTCGTACAGGTAGTCAACCACCACGGCGGTTACTGCGAAGCGGACAGGTCCGGAAGGTGTGGCAAGCGTTATGGTGTCTCCCGGCTTGATGCCGAACCGGGTGGCGAACGGTTCGCTCACCACGATATTGTCCCGTCGGGGCAGATGATGGAGAATTTCCTCCTCGTCCCCCCGGGTGACCATGAAGTGGCTGTATTCCCCCCGGCGGACGATGTCGACGGTGGAAAGAAGAACCCGGCTGCCCTTGTAATCCATGTACAATTTGCGCCAGGGGTCGGCGGAGCGCACCCCGGGAACTTTTTCGATTTCCCGCCACATGTCCACAGGCATCGGCACTGTCTGGGCATTGGTGCTGGAACTGGGGTGCCCGGCGGAAATGATGATGTCGGCGCGAATGACCGCGTCCAGCCAGGTTATTACCGACTCTTTGCTGCTGTGGACATATCCGGCGGAATTGACGAACACCGAAATACCGAAGAAGATGGCAGCCACCGCCACGGCGTTGCGGGTGATGTTTTTCCTCAGGTTGAGACCGGCGAGCCTCCCCATGGAACCGAGGCGGGGCGACAGAAACCGGTGGAACAGGGAGAGAAACCCTTTCAGAAAAGCAGGCGTGAAAAGGGAAATGCCCAGGAGAAGAAAGAGCTGGGATGAGAAGAGAAAAGTCCTGTTCCTGAAAATCGGCGCATATTCCGAAAACTTGTACAGGCAGAAAACCGTTGCGGCAAGAAGGGTAAAAAATGCGGCGGCTATGTTCAGGCGCCTTCCCGTGAAAAAGCCCTCTTCGGACCAGGGAACGGAACGAATGGCCGAGACTGGTGAAATGCGGCTGCTCGCCAGTACCGGAAAGACAGCCGCGGCGAGACTGGCGGCGATGCCGCATGCAATGCCCGCGGCGGGATAGAACCAGGTCACGCTGATCCCGGTGACCGACGTCCTGGCGTACCACTGGGAAATGACCTTGCCCAGGGTTCCAACTATGGAACCGGCGAACAGGATTCCGAGCCCGACGCCGAGCGCCGACCCGATGGCCGAGATCACCAGGGTCTCGCCCATGAACAGACGCATGATCTGTCCGCGGGTGGTGCCGAGCGCACGCAGGATGCCGATCTCCTTGCGGCGGTGCACTATGGAGATGGAGACGGCATTGTAGATCAGATACATGCCGACGATTATGGCGAAGAAACTGATCAGATTCAGGCCGGTCTGGAAGTTGGACAGCATGCTCTCTATCTGCCTGGTCCTGCCGACCGGTGTTTCGACCGTGTACCCCTCCGGCAGGGCGTCAAGGATGCGCTTCCTTGCGGTTTCCAGGTCTTCGCCACGCAGGAGGCTCACATCGACCCTGTCGATGCGGCCCTCCTTGCCGAAGGCCATCTGGGCGGCGTAGATGTCCATCACCGCCAGATTGCCGCCCATGACCTTTGCCGGCCCCTCGGGGTTCAGGATGCCGCGAACGCGAAAAGTGCTCGTTCCCAGGACCGTCTCCACCTGTATTTTCTGATCTATGGCGATACCCTCCCGTTCGGCCATGGTCTTGGTGATGAGTATGGAGTCGGGTTTCGCGAGAAACAGCAAGGGGTCGGGGATGTCCGCGCTCTCGTCGGAGAGGCTGTAGTTCCGTATCTGACCGTCCGTCAGGACATCTACGCCGAGAATCATGATGGAGCGCTCCTTGCCGGTGGAGAGAAGCCCTTCGGTATCGACAACCGGCACGGCATATTCCACTCCCGGCACGGCCTGCACCCGTTCCAGAATCGCCTCCGGAAAACCGGACTGGGCGCCGGTAACCTGGAGGGCGGCGCGGCCCGTCGCATGATTGAATGAATCTTCGAAGGAACGGAGGACGCTCTTGTTGACTATGCCGATCGAAACGATGGCGGCCACCCCCAGGCAGATGCCGGCTATGGCCATGATGGTCTGGGCTTTCTGGTATTTTACGTGCCTGAGACTGATGTGGCGGAGCAGGTTCGTGAGGTTCATAAGGCATCCTGTCCGAGAGAAACATCCTCTGCCAGGGCGCCGTCCCTGAGGGTGATGATTCGCGAGCCGTAGGCCGCTGCCTTGGGATCATGGGTGACCATGACGATGGTCTGCCCCTTTTCGTTGAGGTTTGCCAGGAGCATGAATATTTCTTCGCTGGTATGAGAGTCCAGGTTGCCGGTCGGTTCGTCCGCCAGGAGAACGGCGGGGTCGGTTATCAGGGCACGGGCAATTGCCACCCGCTGCATCTCGCCGCCCGACAGCTGCTCCGGGCGATGCTCCTTGCGCTCGCCCAGCCCCACCTGCTCCAGAAGATCAACCGCCTTCGCTTTGATCCTGGAGAAAGGAACCCCTTCCAGGAGAAGCGGCAGGCCTACATTTTCGACCGCGGTCAGGATTGGAAGGAGATTGAAAAACTGAAAGATGAACCCGACGCGTCTGCGCCGTATGAGGGTGAGTTCGTCGTCCGAGATGCCGTGAAGGGGCCTGCCGTCGATGAAAATCTCACCCGTTGTCGGCTGGTCCAGCCCGCCGATGAGGTTCAGGAGGGTGCTCTTGCCCGAGCCGCTCGGACCCATGATGGAGAGGAATTCACCCTTGTTGATCCGGAAGGAAACGTCCCGTAGCGCATGGACCTCCGTCGCTCCCTGATGATACGTTTTGCCTGCATTCAATACCTCGATCATGGGTCACCTCGATTGATTATTTGTTCTGGAAAAAGCAATTGGTTTTCATTCCATGCCTGTCGCC
>DATEVI010000500.1:0-2743 GCA_035281865.1 Geobacteraceae bacterium
AAGCGTACGACCACAATACCATTAAGAAATTCGAGCAGTTGCCCATCAAGCTGGGCAAGGTGAATCCCGCCTACTTCCTCATGATCGCAACCGGTGAGAAGATGACCATCACCCAGATTGAAGGGTCCTTCCCCCAGGACCCCCTTCCCACCAGGGAGCAGAGAGAAGCGTTTGTCAGCAAATGGGAAGCCGTGCCTGACGAAAAGTTCAAGAAATATTTCCTGGAATGGGAAAAACGCAATGATATTTCCGACAAGGCAACCTGTGACATCGTCGACTGGAACGAAGCGATGCATTACATCGATGACTCCACCGGACTGTGCGGATTCGTGTCGTCATTCAGGGGCCAGTTTGGCGGAGGTGTCGCCTATCACATGAACAATATTCCTCAGGTCATCTCATTTGCGACCGGCATGGAGATGGATAAGGAAAGATTATGGAAGACTTTCCAAAGAATACGAACCCTGGTCAGGGCCGTGAACGTACGAAGAGGTTTGCGGAGAAAAGACGAACGGCCGCCCGAGGACCACTGGGCGGTAAGGGACGAAAAGTACGAACAAGAGTTGCTGAGCAAATATTACGCCTTCAAGGGATGGAACAGTGAGGGCATTCCCACCCGGCAGGCACTGGAAAAGCTGGATCTGGGTTACGTGGCCGATGATCTGGAACAAAGGGGGATTTTGACGGTTGGTGAAAACATTTCCGCCAGAGAGCCTTCGGCGGAAGCGGCAATAATCTAGAGTGAACGGGAGAATTTCCGTGAAGGCCGGCCCAACTACAAAGACTGTCAAGGAAATCAAGGTTGATATCGATAAATGCACGGGTTGCCGAGCCTGTGAGATGGCCTGCTCGGCCTATCACGCACATCCGAGGTACAGCAGCATCAATCCGGCGAAGGCCCGGATCAGGGTTGTGGTAGATGAGCTGAACGATGAATACGTTCCGATACGTGCCGGTGATTACACCCCCTCCGAATGCAACGGCAGACATATTTATACGATCAACGGCAAGGAATACAGCGAGTGCAGCTTCTGCGGGGCTTCCTGCCCGTCCAGGGATTACTTCATAGAACCCGACTCCGGCCTTCCGCTGAAATGTGACATGTGTGAGAGCGTACCGCCGCTGGCGGAACCGATGTGCGTCCAGGTATGCGAGACCGACGCCCTGACCTACGTGGAACGCGAAGTTGAACGTGACGAGAAACCGCAGGAGAAGCGCGGGCAGGTTGAGATTGGATTGGAATCGTTGGTAAATCAATACGGAATAGAGGCGGTAATTGACAGCCTGAACCAGCTGTCCAAAGCGCAAAAACATTGAACCGAACGAATAGGCCAGAGAAGATCTTGGAAATCGTAGCCCCTATCAAGGAAATTACCGATCTGATAAAGGAGAACGGCGGAGCATCGTTCCAGTTCTGCTATCAATGCGGAATTTGTGATGTTGTCTGTCCGTGGAACAGGGTCAGGCGCTTCAGCATGCGCAAGATCGTCCGGCAGGCTACGTTCGGTTTGACTGAAATAGAACAGGAAGACATATTGCGTTGCACCACCTGCGGAACCTGCCCCCAGCGCTGCCCCAGGGGCGTCAACCAGATACAGCTCGGAATGTCGCTGCGCAGGATCGCCACGGAATACGGGGCGTTCCCCGACTCGGTCACCCCCATCGTCGCGGTCACCGACGGCCTCATGACCGTAGGCAATCCCTTCAATATGGAACGGGCGAAGCGGGCCGACTGGGCAAAAGACCTCGGGGTGAAAACCTACACCGAGGGAATGGAAATTCTGTACAACCCCGGCTGCTATCTGAGCTATGACCCGCGCCTGAAAAAGGTGGCTGCCGCCACGGCCGGGATCCTCAACAAGGCCGGAGTGGATTTCGGGATACTGGGTTCCAAGGAGAGTTGTTGCGGAGAAAGCATCCGCAAGACGGGCAACGAGCAGGCTTTCAAGAAGCTTGCCCGGGAAAACATCAAGAACTGGATCGATCACGGGGTGAAGAAGATCCTGGTCTCTTCGCCCCATTGCTATCACACCTAC
Organism: Geobacteraceae bacterium; assembly: GCA_035281865.1. GTDB lineage: Bacteria > Desulfobacterota > Desulfuromonadia > Geobacterales > Geobacteraceae > CAIWTU01. The sequence continues at coordinate 2,037 of DATEVI010000500.1, forward strand.
AAGAACGAGTACCCGGCGGAATTCAACGTTCACTTCGAGATCGTGCACATCAGCGTATATCTGCGCGAGCTCATCGCTGACGGGCGGCTCAAGCCCGCCAGGGAGTACGAAAAGAAAATCACCTATCACGATCCCTGTTACCTGGGCCGGCATAACGGGATATTCGACGCACCCCGGGACGTCCTGAAGCGCATGCCCGGCACGGAACTGACCGAGATGGCGGATCGTCGCGAAAACAGTTTCTGTTGCGGAGGAGGTGGAGGCAGGATCTGGATGGAAACCCCCAGGGGGGAGAGATTCTCCGATCTCAGATTGAAACAAGCCGTTGAAGTAGGGGCTGAGGTGCTGGTCACCGCCTGTCCCTATTGCATCACGAATTTTACCGATAGCAGCCTGAGCCTCGAGGATGGTCGAACGATGGAGATCAAGGACATCACTGAAATTGTCCAGGAAGTCATCTGAGCGGTTGTTGGCAATTCGGCGACCTCTGCCGTCGTGCCGGCGTCGTGCGGTATCCAATCAAGGTAGACAAAAATTGAACAGCGTGCCAGTTGCAGGACTGACATCCGGCGGTCCCCAAACCGATACGATCGGCGATGTACTGGTTGTCGGCGGCGGGATCAGCGGCATTCAAGCCTCCCTCGATCTTGCGGGAACCGGTTTCAGGGTTTACCTGGTCGATAAATCACCCGCCATCGGCGGCAAGA
>DATEVI010000501.1:0-13458 GCA_035281865.1 Geobacteraceae bacterium
CCCGCGGGTTGCGGTATTGCTGAATGTGACCGAGGACCATCTGGACCGTTACGCAACTTATCAAGAATATATAGACGCCAAGGAAAGAATTTTTGAGAATCAGACCCAGGAAGATTTCGCCGTCCTCAACATGGATGACCCCATAGTCGCAGCCTGCGCCGATAGTGTCCGGGCCAGCGTTGTCCCCATGAGTCAACGGCGGGAGTTGGAGCAAGGCATCTATTATCAGGACGGCTCTATAACCTTTGTTTGGGAAGGCAGGAAGGAATGTTTTCCGACAGCCTCATTCAAGCTGCAAGGGGTGCACAATATCGAGAACATCATGGCGGCCCTGGCTGCCACCCTGCTCATGGGATGTGATGCCGCTCGTCCCCGGTCCGCGGTGGAAGGGTTTTCCGGACTCCATCACAGGATGGAGCTGGTGAAAATTGTCAATGATGTCGCCTGGTACAATGACAGCAAGGGCACCAATGTTGGTAGTGTGGTTAAGTCGTTGGAGAGCTTTGCCGGAAATGTTACCCTTATCGCCGGCGGAAAAGACAAGGGGGGTGATTACGCCCCACTGGCGGAACTTGTGAAGGAAAGGGTAAGGCACCTGATCCTGTTGGGTGAAGCCCGTCAGAGGATTTATGACTCATTGGGAAACCTTACCGACTCTCACATGGTAAGCACACTGGAAGAAGCGGTTTCTCTTGCCGGGCGTCTGACCGCTCCGGGCGGTGTAGTGCTTTTTTCTCCGGCATGCTCCAGCTTTGACATGTTCAAAAACTATGAAGAGAGGGGCGACCTTTTTGTATCCCTGGTACAGGGTCTCCCGGAGGCGGCTGCGTGAGCAAGGCGGAAGGATACGACCTGATCATCGTGCTGATGGTTGTTGCACTGACCTGCTTCGGGGTGGTCATGGTCTATTCCGCTTCTTCCGTCATGGCAACCAAGAAAATGCACGACGGCTTCTATTTCCTCAAACGCCAGGGGATATACGCGGTTCTCGGTTTTGCGGTAATGGCCTTAACCATGAGGCTCGATTACCATTTCTGGCGGAAGGCCGCGGTGCCGGTGCTTCTTGGTTGTCTTGTTCTACTGGTCCTGGTATTGATACCCGGAATCGGCGGGAGTGCCGGCGGTTCTTCGCGATGGCTGCGTCTGCCCGGTTTCTCGTTTCAGCCGTCGGAAATGGCCAAAATAGCTTTCATTATGTACATGGCGTACTCCCTGGACAAGAAGCAGGACAAAGTGAGGTTCTTTTCCTCCGGCTTCCTGCCGTACATGGTAGTGCTGGCGGTAATGCTTCTATTGCTTCTGAAACAGCCGGATCTAGGCTCATCGCTCACCCTCGGCGCAGTCGCAATGGTGATGCTTTTCGCTGCGGGGACCAGATTGAGTTACATCCTCTCCATGATTATGCTGGCGCTTCCCTTTCTCTACTATGCGATCATGCACGTCGACTATCGACGGAGAAGGATCATGGCATTCCTCAACCCATGGGAAGACCCGATGAATACAGGCTTCCAGATAATCCAGTCATGGATTGCCGTGGGCACCGGGGGGATTTTCGGTCAAGGGCTCGGTGAAGGGAAACAGAAGCTTTTTTATCTCCCGGAAGCGCACACGGACTTCATATTTTCCGTTGTAGGCGAGGAGTTGGGTTTCATCGGGGTGATGGTAATTGCGTCCATGTTTTTCCTGCTGGTTCATCGGGGGATCAGAGTGGCCCTTTACGCGGAAGACAATTTCGGCAGATCGCTGGCCTTCGGCATCTCCACACTCATAGGTTTGGAGGCGTTCGTCAATATGGCGGTAGTCACCGGGATTTTCCCGACCAAGGGCCTGGCGCTTCCCTTTATCAGCTACGGGGGAAGTTCATTGATCATCACCCTGTTCGCAGTGGGGATATTGCTGAATATTTCGTCACGGGTGAGGGTCACACAGTGAGACTCGTGATAGCAGGCGGTGGGACGGGAGGACATCTGTTTCCCGGGATTGCCGTGGCGGAAGAGTTCCTGGCGAGGGACAAGGGCAACGAGGTTCTTTTCATCGGCACGCCAAACGGCATTGAGGCACGGGTCCTCCCCAAGCTTGGTTACCGGCTGGAGTTCATTGCTGTGACAGGGATGCGAAGAAAAGGCAGAATCGAACAGGTGAAGGGAATTGCGTATCTGGTGAAAAGCTATTTCCAGTCGAAGAGGATTCTAGAGGCGTTTCGGCCCGACATCGTTCTCGGAGTGGGCGGATACGCGTCCGGCCCGGTTGTCCTGGCGGCCGGGCAGTTTCCTTGCAGGCGCTTCATTCATGAACAGAATGCCCTGCCGGGATTCACCAACAAGATTCTCGCGCGGTTCGCCGAAAAAGCTTTCTTATCCATCGAAGAGTCCGAGCGGTATTTTCCGGCTGGAAAATCGCTCTTGACCGGCAATCCGCTGAGGAGAGAAATTCTGGAGAATGTCCAACTCTCACGAGCGGGTCGCGAGGCGTCTGAAACGTTCAACCTTCTGGTTTTCGGGGGCAGCGCGGGAGCGCACAGCATCAACATGGCCATGATCGATGCCTTGCCTTTTCTGAGCGAGGTGAAGAGTCGGATGTCAATCATCCACCAGACCGGCGAAAAGGACCTTGATGAAGTGAAGGCGGGCTATCAGAGAGAAGGTTTCAATGCGGAAGTCCTGCCCTTCATTCATGACATGGCGGACGCATATCGACGGACGGACCTGGTCATTTGCCGGGCAGGGGCCACGACCGTAGCCGAAGTTACCGCATGCGGCAAGGCGTGCATATTCATTCCCTTTCCCTATGCTACGGATGACCACCAGCGAAAGAACGCGGAGGCCCTGGTGGAAAAGGGGGCGGGTTTCATGCTCCTGAACATGGATTTGTCAGGCAAGAGTCTGGCACATATGATCCGCGAACTTGCGGATGACAGGGAAAGGCTGCATATAGCCGGGATGTGTGCCAGACAGTTGGCGCGGCCTGATGCGGCTAAATTGATAGTTGACGAAATGGTTGAAGGGTTGAAGGGTTGAAGCGGTTTTACCGCATTAACGCATGAGCGAAGCGGACGCATCAACGCATCAACGCTCACGAAGTGAGCCATAGAGGAATCATGTACGGAAAAATTGAAAAAATTCATTTTGTAGGTATCGGCGGAATCGGCATGAGCGGCATAGCCGAAGTTCTGTTGAACCTGGGATATAAGGTCTCCGGCTCGGATCTTCGCAAATCGGACACCACGGAGCGACTCGCCTTCCTGGGAGGGGAGATATTCTACGGCCATGCCAGTGAAAATGTTGCCGATGCGGATGTCGTCGTAACATCGAGCGCCGTGCGGGACGATAATCCCGAAGTGGTGGAAGCAAGGGAGATGCTCATTCCAGTGATCCCGCGTGCCGAGATGCTGGCCGAACTGATGAGGATGAAATACGGCATAGCCATCGCCGGAACACACGGCAAGACCACAACAACTTCAATGGTTTCCACCATTCTCGGGCATGCCGGAATCGATCCTACCATTGTGATCGGCGGAAAACTGAATTCCATCGGTACCAATGCAAGGCTGGGACAGGGAAAGTTCCTGGTGGCGGAGGCAGATGAATCCGACGGCTCCTTTCTGAAACTATCGCCGACCATTGCCGTGGTGACCAATATCGATGCCGACCACCTGGACTTTTACAGCGGCATCGATCAGATCAAAGAAACCTTCGTGGAGTTCATCAACAAGGTACCCTTTTACGGACTTGCCGTCCTGTGTCTCGACAGCGGCAATGTGGCGGACATCATCCCACAGGTGAAAAAGCGATTCATTACCTATGGCATGAGCGCCCAGGGCGATTTCAGGGCCAGCGATATCACGATGTCCGGCGGGAACACCTCTTTTGTCGCCCACTTCCGTGGCGAGCGGTTGGGGGAGATATCATTCAGGATGCCGGGCGCCCACAATGTTCTGAATGCCCTGGCGACGGTCGCCGTGGCAATGGAATTGAACGTACCCTTCGGCAAAATACAGGAGGGCTTCAATGCCTTCGGTGGGGTGGGACGCCGTTTCCAGATCAAGGGAGAGGTTGGCGATATCATGGTGGTTGACGACTACGGTCATCATCCGGCCGAGATAAGGGCCACCCTGGCTGCAGCCAAGGGTGGCTGGGACCGCCGGCTTGTGGTCGTCTTTCAGCCGCACCGTTACACGAGGACAAAGGAGCTTTTTGACGAGTTCGTGAAGTCGTTCTACGATGCCGATGTCCTGGTCCTAACCGACATCTACCCGGCAGGCGAACAACCGATTGAAGGCGTCACGTCCGAGGCCCTCTCCGGCAGCATTAAAAAACATGGCCAGAAGGATGTTACTTACATTCCAGACAAGGAAGCCATTAATGACCATCTGATGCGCATTGTGCAGCCCGGCGATATTGTGCTTACTCTCGGCGCCGGCAATGTCTGGCAGGTCGGCGAAGCGCTTCTGAAAAGGTTTGAGGAAGATCTTTGACAGATGAATTTCGTCTGCAACTGAAGACGCTGTTGCGGGGGAAGGTACGTTTTGAGGAGCCGATGGCTCTCCACACTTCCCTCAGGACAGGGGGGCCGGCGGACTGTTTCGCTGTCCCGGCGGACATGGATGATCTGCGGTGTCTAGTATCCTTTCTGTCCGCGAAAACGGTACCGCACCTTGTCGTGGGCGGCGGCTGCAATCTGCTGGTCAGAGACGGGGGATTCAGAGGAGTGGCGATCTCGCTGGAAGAATTAACCCGTATCGAGTGCGTCGGCACCGGCAATATTCACGCCGAAGCGGGGCTGGACAACCGGACTGTGGTGCGCTTCGCGATGGAAAACGGACTGGGCGGTCTGGAATTTCTTGTCGGGATACCCGGGAAACTGGGTGGAGCGCTTGCCATGAATGCCGGAGCGGGCGGACAAACGGTCACCGACACGATGGAAACTCTCTGCACCCTTGTGAACGGATCGTTTATCACCAGAAGGAAAGAGGAGCTGGAATACGGATACCGCTTTCTTAAACTTGCGCCGGGAGAAATCATTGTCGCCGCTTCATTCAGGCTTTGCGAGGACAGCAGGGAGTTAATCGAAGAGAAGACTGAGGCTTTCCTCGAAAATCGACGCAAGACACAGCAGGTGGGATTTCCCAATGCCGGTTCATTTTTCAAGAACCCGGCCGGGAAACCGGCATGGCGACTGATAGATGAAGCAGGCCTCAGGGGATTACGCATCGGCGGGGCGCAGGTGTCGGAGGTCCACACCAATTTCCTGATTAACCGGGGCGGAGCAAAAGCTGCTGATTTCCTGGAGCTGGCCGAACACATCCGGAGGGAAGTCAGGAAGACAACCGGCATTACCCTCGAGGAAGAGGTCAAGATAGTGGGAGAAGAATAGTTCAATGGAGAACACATGGGTCCTATAAGACTTATATGACCTATATGACCTATAAAAGGACTGTAGAAAGAAGCAAGTTATGACGACGGAAGAATTAAAGACAAAGAAAATAGGAGTTTTGATGGGAGGCCTTTCCGAAGAGCGAGAGGTGTCCCTGAATAGCGGAACGGCGGTCCATCAGGCCCTTGTCTCCAGAGGGTACAGTGCCATAGCCATTGATCTCGGCCGGGACATTTCCAGCGTGCTGGCACGGGAACAAATCGAGGTGGCCTTCATCGCGCTACATGGGCGTTATGGCGAGGATGGCACAATTCAGGGACTTCTTGAACTGGTTGGAATTCCCTATACCGGTTCCGGGGTTCTGGCCAGTGCCCTTGCATTGAATAAGATCTACGCAAAGGCTGCATTTCAGGCAGCCGGGCTGAAGGTCGCACCCTACACAGTGGTGCGGAAAGGTGAATCCCCGGACATGAAGTCAATGGGATTTCCATTGCCGGTGGTTGTAAAACCCTCTCAGGAAGGCTCTTCGGTGGGAATAACCATTGTCAGGAATGCCGGGGACCTGGGGCCCGCTCTGGAACTGGCCTTTGCCTATGACAGGGAGATACTGGTGGAACAGTTCGTCGAGGCGCGCGAGATTCAGGTGGGAATTCTTGCCGATCAGGCTCTCGGGGCGATCGAGATAGTCCCCCGGAATGAGTTCTATGACTTCGAGGCGAAGTATACCCCTGGAATGGCTGAACATATCTATCCGGCCCGACTCCCGGAAAGCCAGTACAGGTGTGCCCTCGAAACCGGTCTGGCGGCCCACAGGGCACTCGGCTGCAGCGATTACAGCCGTGTCGACCTGCTGGTGACGGAGCGGCAGGAATGCTATGTTCTGGAGGTCAACACACTGCCGGGAATGACCGCGACCAGCCTTCTCCCGGAAATAGCGCAGGGGTCTGGAATTTGTTTTGAAGAACTGGTTGAGAGGATAGCGGTTTCCGCTTCCCTGAAAATAGGCAATTAGTTGCGGAATTGAATCTGCGGGGCGCCATGCACGACCTGAACCACAAAAATCAGAGGCTGAAGAACAGAAACCGGCCCAATAAGCAGAAGAAACAGCGGAAACCGATAAACTACAAACGGTTTCTCAAGAGGGCGGCACCGATCGTCGGTTTTTTCGCCGTGATCGCTATTCTGGCTGTTCTGTCTCTCGAAGCATACGAGCTTCTTGCCAGGACTACGTTTCTCAAGCTGGAAAAAATTCAGGTCTCAGGACTAAAGAGGCTGAAACGCCAGGAAGTCATCGCCCTGTCCGGATTGAAGCCGGGTGATGCAATGCTTCACCTGAAACTGCCGCGTCTGGCCGAACATATAAAGAAGAGTCCATGGGTAGAAAAGGTCAGAGTCAATCGGTACTTCCCGCGTACAGTTTCCGTCGAGATAACCGAATGGGAACCGGTTGCGATCGTAAATCTGGGTTACCTCTACTACCTTGACGGCAAAGGTGAAATCTTCAAGCCGCTCAGCCGGGGGGATAATCTGGATTTCCCCATGATAACGGGTATTTCGGAAGAAGATCTGGCCAAGGACCCGAAGGGATGCAAAGGCATGCTGAAAACCGCCCTTGAAGTAGCCGGCCTGCTGAGGGCCGGGGCGGTGTTCAAGCTGGAAGACATATCCGAGATCCATGTCGACAAGGGGTATGGGTATACCCTGTTCACGGCCCAAGGGGGGGTTCCGGTAAAACTTGGAAACAGTGGTTTCCCGGAGAAACTTGCCAGGCTTTCGCGGATATACGGGGATTTGTCGCCGCAATTGCAGACAGTGGAATATATCGATCTTAACTACAGCGATAAAATAGTAGTAAAAAAGGGTTGACCGGGAGGGAGAGACCATGTCTAACAGGAGGGAAAATCTCATTGTAGGTCTTGATATTGGTACCACAAAGATATGCGCAATTGTGGGAAATGTGACCGAGGACGGGGTTGATATCGTCGGAATCGGCACCAGCCCATCACGCGGGTTGCGCAAGGGGGTGGTCATCAATATAGAGACAACCGTTGCTTCCATCAAAAAGGCGGTGGATGAAGCGGAACTCATGGCCGGTTGCGAGATCAAATCGGTCTACGCGGGAATTGCCGGAGGTCATATCAAAGGTTTCAATTCCCAGGGCGTGATAGCCATCAAGAACCGTGAAGTCTCGTCGGACGACATACGCAGGGTCATCGACGCTGCCAAGGCGATAGCGATTCCCATGGACCGGGAAGTAATTCATATTCTCCCCCAGGAGTTCATCATCGACGACCAGGACGGCATCCGCGAACCGATGGGCATGAGCGGAGTACGTCTGGAAGCGAAAGTCCACATCGTCACGGGGGCCGTCGCAAGCGCCCAGAATATCATTAAATCGTGCAACAGGGGAGGGCTCGATGTGGCGGATATAGTCCTTGAGCAGCTTGCATCGTCCGAGGCCGTGGTCTCTCCCGAGGAAAAGGAAATAGGGGTGGCGCTGATCGACATCGGCGGCGGGACCACCGACATCGCCATTTTTGTAGACGGAGCCATCAAACATACGGCGGTGTTGTCCCTGGGCGGCAACCATCTGACGAACGATATAGCGGTTGGACTCCGCACACCCATGGCGGAAGCGGAGAAGATCAAGCAGAAATACGGATGTTGTTTCTCCCCGCTTGTGGGAAAGGATGAAACCATCGAGGTACCGAGTGTCGGCGGCAGGAAACCGCGCATTCTCTCCCGGCAGCTTCTCGCCGAAATACTTGAACCGCGCATGGAGGAGATCTTTGCCCTGGTAAACCGGGAGATCGTAAAATCCGGCTATGAGGACAGGATCGCCTCCGGTGTTGTGCTTACCGGCGGCACATCGATCCTCGAAGGGAGCCCCGAACTGGCCGAGCAGGTCTTCAATCTGCCGATACGCCGTGGGCTGCCGCAGAATATCGGTGGTCTGGTGGATGTAGTCAATTCACCGATTTACGCAACGGGGGTCGGACTTGTTGTTTATGGCAGCAAAAATCTTGGGATACGTGAATTTCCCACGGTGCAGACGGACGACAACGCATTCCGGCGGGTGGTAAGGCGGATGAAGGAATGGTTTGGCGAGTTCTTTTAATTGCATTCAATGATGGTATCTAAGAAGAAAAAGGGGGTACTAAATGTTCGAATTTGATGAAAGCATTGACCAGGGTGCGAAGATCAAGGTTATCGGAGTTGGCGGAGGCGGAGGAAACGCGGTAAACACCATGATCAGCTGTAACATTCACGGCGTCGATTTCATCGTTGCAAATACCGATGTTCAGGCGCTGCGCATGTCCAAAGCGCCGGTCAAATTACAGATCGGCGGGCAGTCCACTAAGGGTCTTGGCGCCGGCGCCAACCCCGAGATGGGAAAGCAGGCTGCAAGCGAAGACCGTGAACGAATTGCGGAGGCATTGAGCGGCGCCGACATGGTTTTCGTTGCCGCGGGCCTCGGCGGAGGTACGGGAACCGGTGCGGCTCCTGTCATAGCCGATGTGGCCAAGGAGATGGGCGCATTGACTGTCGGGGTTGTGACCAAACCTTTCACCCGTGAGGGTAAACAGCGCCTGGCCAAGGCTGAACACGGAGTTATGGAGCTCAAGAAACACGTCGACTCCCTGATCGTCATTCCCAACGACCGCCTTCTCGGCCTGGCCGGCAAATCAATGTCTATCCTGGATGCGTTCAAACCGTCCGACGACGTCCTCCGTCAGGCAGTGCAAGGGATATCCGATCTTATCACTACTTCCGGTCTCATCAACGTCGACTTCGCCGACGTCAAGGCGATCATGAGTGAAAGAGGCATGGCCATGATGGGTATCGGCATCGCTTCCGGCGAAAACAGGGCCGTTGAATCGGCCACCAAGGCCATTTCCAGCCCGCTCCTCGAAGATATCGACATTTCCGGTGCGAAGGGTGTCCTGGTAAACATATCCGGTTCCTCGAACATGACAATGGACGAGTTCGACGCCGCCAGCCGCATCATCCACGAAAAGGTCCATGAAGACGCCAATATCATCGTTGGTCTGGTCGTCGATGAGGATATGGGTGACTTCATCAAGATCACTGCCATCGCAACCGGCTTCGGTGACCATTTCGATCTGGAAAAAAGCAGGAAGGAAATTAAAACCAATGTAACCCAGCTTACGGAAAAAGCTGAGATAAACCGGGATGTACCGGCCTTCATCCGCAACAGGCACAAGCAGCAGCCTGACACCTTTTCCAAGCAGCAAAGGGGTTTCTTCATCGACGAGGATGATCAGTACGATATCCCGACATTTCTTCGTAAATCGGTGGACTGACAGGACAGGTCTGCCGATTACAGCCGGCGGACCGGTCCGGATTCGGATAAACCGGGATTTTGCGGTCCAAACCAGAAATTGACGCATTGACGGCTTCAGCTGTCCATGCCAAGGCTTTCATTTCCCCGGCCTTCCTACGTTCCCCCTCCACGGGAGGGCCGGGGCTTTTTTCCTCTTTTTTCAGTACCCGTTCCGTCTTGAGCCAATTTGCTGTCAGTGTATATTTTTGACAAGGGCAATTTATAATATACACTTGCTTTCATGAGAGCAAAGCTCGTCGTCAGAAATCCCGTTCTTATCGCCGTCCTCCTTACTCTGCTTCTTTTTTCCGCGAGCGCGACTGCTCTCCACCATCATAGCGTTTTTGATCATACCCCCCACAACGACTGCCCTATCTGCGTTGCCGCACATTACTCGCCCGGTTCTTTACCTGTTCCCCATGCCCTGACGACGGAAGCGAGCGGTACGGTAACCGTAATCAAATCTTTTGAAGATGAGTTCCGTCTTCCCTCTGTAATCTTTACCTGTCTCAAAAATCGTGCTCCTCCCCGATAACGGACTGCAAAGCATACATTTATGAAATGCCGTGAGATGCCGTTTGCCTGTAAGGAAGACATTGTTCCCGCCAGGTTCGGCAGATTCGGTACTGGTGCAGCTTTCGTGTTTCATTTATCAGGAGGAAACCATGAAGAAAGGAATTCATATTCTCTGTCTCCTGGGGGGTGTCTTGCTGTTTGGCACGTGTGCATTCGGCAGTACCCTGGAAGATCGGGTCAACGCACTCGAGGAGATGGTCCGCAAGCAGTCGCAGACTATTAAGGAACAGCAGGAGGTCATCAACAAACTTCTGCCGCAAGAAGAACCGCAAACGAAAGTGGAAGAGAAAGTCGCGGAAGAAACGAAACCAGCGGAAGAGTCAGGGACGAAACCCGATGTCTCCGAATTGACGGCTCAACCCCTTCCGTCGACAGCCGTTGCAGCCCGCTCCGACCTCTGGTCCCGCCAGATCGGCGGCAGCAAGCTGCGGCTGATTGATATCTCGCTGGACGCTCTCTTTGCCGCCGGCTCTTCAAGTGCAACCAATGAGCAGTTACAGGATCTGGAAGGCGGTGACCACGACCCGCGTTGGCGCGGCTTTACGGTCCAGAACGTGGAATTGTCCTTGTCCGGTGCCGTTGACCCGTATTTTACCGGAGAATCCCACATCGTCTTTTTTATTGACCCTTCCACCGGCGACACGCAAGTCGAACTGGAGGAGGCATTCCTGACCACCCAGTCGCTCCCTTACCGGTTACAGACCAAGGCCGGTTATTTCTTTACGGAGTTCGGCAGGATCAATCCCCTGCATCCCCACCAGTGGCACTGGTTGGACCAGCCTGTCATCAACACCCGCCTTTTCGGCCCGGACGGTATGCGCCAGGCAGGGGCCCGTCTGTCGTGGCTGACACCGCTGCCCTGGTATTCAGAGCTTCTTTTCGGTATTCAGAATGCCAACGGTGAAACCATGGCAAGTTTTCTCGCCAACCAGGAGTTTTTCGAGGAGCGGCCCATCGGCGGAAGGCCGTTTACGGACCAAAGCGTCAAGTCGCTCAAAGACCTCGTCTACCTCGCGCGTTTCGAAAATTTCTGGGATATTTCGGAAAGCGTGACCGCAAGACTCGGCTTCTCGGGATTATACGGCCCCAATGCCACCGGTCCCGATGTCGATACGTGGATCTACGGAACCGACCTGGTCGTCAAGTGGCGCCCCCCGTTGAACGAACGCGGATGGCCGTTCCTTGTCTGGGAATCGGAACTGATGCAACGTGATTACCAGGCGGCCGCCTTCCTTGGTCCCAACCCCGACAACCCAGAGGAGATTCTGGACCTGCCGGCGCAAACGCTCATTGACTGGGGATTCTATACCCAGCTTCTTTACGGTTTCCACCCCGGCTGGGCGACGGGGTTACGATATGAATACGCATCCGGAAGGGGGCAAAGCGTTGGGGGAAGCAGCAATGACCCATTCAGGGACAACCGCCTTCGACTGTCGCCGTTGCTGGTGTGGCATCCATCCGAATTTTCACGCCTGCGCCTGCAGTTCAACTATGACCACGCGCAACACCTGGAGCACAAGGACGCCTATTCAGCCTGGCTGGGCGTCGAATTCCTGTACGGCGCCCATGCAGCCCATAAATACTGAAGAAAGGAATATGTCATGTGTCTAGCCATGCGTTTGAAAAGAGTACTATACGCAATAATACTGCCCTTGGCATTGCTGTGCGTTCCGGCGGTCCCAGTCCACGCCGCCCCGGCGGCAAAACCGCTGCAGGTATGTGTCACCGTCACCGACCTGGGGAGTCTCGTCCGGGAAATCGGAGGGGATCAGGTGGCGGTAACGGTATTTGCCAAGGGAACGGAAAATGCCCACTTCGTCGAAGCGAGGCCGAGCTTTGTAAAGGCCCTCAGCATCGCGGATCTCTTTGTGCAGACGGGAATGGAGCTTGAAGCAGCGTGGGCTCCGGTCCTGTTACAAAACTCCAGGAACCGCAAGGTGCTGCAGGGCAGTGCGGGGTTTCTGGACGCCTCCGCGGCCATCACGCCTCTGGAAGTGCCGACGGGTACGGTTGACCGTTCCATGGGGGATGTCCATCCCGAGGGGAACCCCCACTATCTCCTCGACCCGATGAACGGGCTGAAAGTTGCCCAGTTGATTAGGGACAGACTTACGGAGTTGCGCCCCCCAAAAAAGACCTACTTCCTTGACCGCTATGAGGCTTTCAGGCGGAAGTTGGCTGCTGCTATGGTGGGGGAAAAACTCGCGGCGAAATACGATGTCGGAAGACTCGCTCTTCTCAATGAGCAGGGGAAACTGAAGCCGTTTCTCAAGGAAAGGAATGATGACTCGCTGCTTGGGGGGTGGCTGGGCAGGATGCTCCCATATTACGGGACCAAGGTCGTGGCAGATCACAACATGTGGCCCTATTTTGCGCGGCGATTCGGGATTTCAGTCCAGGGGTTTCTGGAACCCAAGCCCGGTGTTTCTCCAACAACCAGCCATCTCGGCAACCTCATTAACCGAATGCGGGCGGAGGGGATCAAATTTATCATCGCCACCCCCTATTTCGACCCCAAGGCCCTGAAATTCGTCGCCGACAAAAGCGGCTCCCGGATTGTGAGCCTGGCCCATCAGGTCGGCGGGCAACGAGGGGCTGATGACTACCTGGGAATGATAAACTTCGATGTACAGGCGCTTTCATCGGCGTTCGCCGAAACACGCTGAAAAAAGTCCCGCTCTTTCGGCGGTATGGGCACTGACCTGACGACTCCCTCTCCTTCGGGGGAGGGACGGTGCGGGGATGAAGCCTGGCAGAGTGGAAACAAAACCGGTTTTGCCCGGCGGGATAAAGGAGAGAAGATGGAAAATGATATCGTCTTGTCCGGCAGGGGGATATCGGTCGGTTACGACCGTCGACCAGTCCTCAAGGATGTCAGCATCGAGATTCGGCGGGGAGAGTTCTGGTTTCTTCTCGGACCCAACGGGGCCGGCAAAACAACATTCCTGAAAACCGTTCTGGGTGAACTGCGCCCCACTTCGGGCGAAATCTCTCTCCACAGCGACTTTGTCGGACGATCCGCCATAGGATTCGTCCCCCAACGCTGTGACCTCAATCCGACCCTCTCCACGACCGTGCGGGAGTTCGTCCTCCTCGGCCTCGTGGGCACCGGGACCGGCGCTGTCGATAGGGATAAGCGGCTGCTCTGGGCTCTGGAAAAGGTT
>DATEVI010000502.1:0-6781 GCA_035281865.1 Geobacteraceae bacterium
TTCTCGTACTCTCATACATTTACCTCCACAACGTCCTGAGTTTATTTCCCTGGACCCGGCTCCTTGCCGCCAACCTGCTCCAATACGTGATCACACCACTGAAGCAGATTGGTGGTGCCGTCCTGGGATATGTTCCGAAGCTTATTTTCATTGCGGTCATTATCATCATAACCCGTTACGTACTCAAACTTGTCCGGCTCTTTTTCGCGGGTATTGAGGGGCGGACCATTGAGTTTCGCGGTTTCGAAAGCGAATGGGCCAGACCGACCTACAAGATGGTCCGTCTGTTGATCATCGTTTTCGTAGCCGTCATCATTTATCCGTACATTCCCGGTTCGCAGACCGACGCCTTCAAGGGGATTTCCATCTTTATCGGTATTGTCTTCTCCCTCGGCTCCACATCGGCGATTTCAAACATCATCGCCGGGTACATGCTCACCTACCGGCGGGCCTTCAAGGTTGGCGACCGGGTGAAGATAGAGGATATTGTTGGAGATGTAGCGGAAATCAGAATCCAGGTGACTCACGTGAGAACTACCAAGAACGAGGAGATCACCATACCGAACTCCGTCATTCTCGGCAGCAGCGTCATCAACTACAGCTCCCTGGCAAAGGAGAAGGGACTCATTCTCCATACCACGGTGACAATCGGCTACGACGCTCCCTGGCGGCAGGTCGATGCAATGCTACTCATGGCTGCTCGGGAGACGCAAGGAGTTCTCAAGGACCCTGAACCGTTCGTGCTCCACAAATCTCTCGACGATTTCTATATCACCTACGAGTTGAACGCCTACACCGATGTTCCGGAGAGAATGATGAAGATATATTCCGAACTCCACCAGCGCATCCTGGATGCATTCAACGAGTATGGCGTGCAGATAATGTCGCCAAATTACGAAGCCGACCCGGAGGGGTTGAAGATTGTTCCCAAGGACAAGTGGTTCAGTCCGCCGGCGAAACCGCCGGAATGAATGGAGCGTTGACCGATAGTGTCAATAGTTTTCAAAAAATGGGAGGAAGTTATCAAGAAAGAGAGATGATGTAACCCCTCCTGTCCTCCCCTTAATCTAAGGGGAGGTACGCAATGATGAAGATGAGGTGGCAAATTCCAGCCCCCAAAGTTTAAGCTCCCCCTCTTAAGATAAGAGGGGGTCGGGGGGAGTTATGATGGGAGGAGATAGGGATATGAAACAATGGCCGAAGCATCCGGTTATCTATGAAATCAATACTTGGCCTTGGCTGGAGGAGTTGAGCCGGAAACACGACAGATCCGTCACGCTGTCCACGGTTCCGGAGGAGGAATGGGGACGCCTCTCCGCGCCGGGCTTTGACGCCGTTTGGCTCATGGGCGTCTGGCAGCGGAGTCCTGCCGGGGTCCGTGTCGCCCTCGGCAATGAAGTGCTGATGGCCGATTTCAGACGGGCATTGCCCGATTTGAGAGAGGAGGATGTCGTTGGGTCTCCATACTGCATCCGCGGCTACGTAGTGGATGACCATCTCGGGGGAAATGAGGGCCTTGCCGTGGCAAGGAAAGAGCTCGGCAAGCGGGGCTTGCGGCTGATCCTCGATTTCGTGCCGAATAACGTGGCTCCCGACCACCCGTGGGTACTGGAGCATCCCGATTACTTCATCCGCGGAGACGCCGGTGACCTGGGGAGGGAGCCGGCGGCCTTCCTGGAGGCCGGCGGCAACATCTTCGCCTGCGGCCGCGACCCATACTTTCCCGCTTGGCCCGATGTGCTGCAGCTTAATGCCTTCGACGAGGGCCTGAGAAAGGCGATCATCGACACGCTGCAGGACATCGCCGGCCGGTGCGACGGCGTAAGGTGCGACATGGCCATGCTCGTCATGAACGACATCTTCCGGCGCACATGGGGAGATCGGGCCGGACCCGGGCCCGCCGGCGACTACTGGCCGGAGATCATTTCAGCGGTCAGGAAACAGCAGCCTGAATTCAAATTCATGGCCGAGGCATACTGGGATATGGAGTGGCAGCTGCAGCAGCAGGGCTTCGACTACTGCTACGACAAAAAGCTCTACGACCGGCTGGAGCACGACCCCGCCGAGAGCATCCGGCTCCATCTTTGCGCAGATCTTGCCTATCAGGAGAGACTGGTTCGCTTCATTGAAAACCACGACGAGCCTAGGGCTGCGGCGACCTTTTCTCCGGAGAAGGAACGTGCCGCGGCGGTGGTCACCACGACACTGCCGGGTGCCAGGCTTCTCCACGAGGGTCAGTTCGAGGGGATGAAGGTGCGGCTGCCTGTGTTTCTGGGGAGGCGCCCCGAGGAACCGGTGGATGAACCGCTGCGGACTTTCTACGGGAAGCTGCTGCAGGCTGTGAATTGCGAGGCCCTGCGGGAGGGCGACTGGCAACTCTGCGAGCGAAGCGGCTGGCCGGACAATCAGAGCTGCCGAAATCTTGTTGCCTGGTGCTGGCGCAAGGGGGAAGTCCGGCACCTCGTTGCGGTCAATCTCTCTCCGTTCCACTCCCAGGGGTTGATCCGGGTGCAGTGGGAAGACATTAGCGGACGCAACTGGCGCCTGAATGATGTCCTGTCCGGGGACAAATTCGAGAGGGAGGGGAGCGGCATGCTCGACCCGGGGGTGTATGTGGATCTGGAAGGCTGGGCATTCCACTTTTTCGAGGTTGCCCCGGTCGGGAAAGGAAAGCGAGCGCAGCAGAAGTCTCTCGGCAATTGAGGAAGGCGTTTCATGGAGAATGTCGAATACGTCATTACAAACATAGTTGTCTGGCTGAAGCTGAGTCTTCATTTGGTGAGCGTCATTCTCGTGGGGATCGGAGCGGCGGTATCCGTTTTTTTGCTGACGCGAATACTGGCTACGCCGGACTGGACGGGTTTTCACCGGCTTCGCCGCACCTTCGCGCGGTACCTCGTCCTGGCCCTGGAATTTCAGCTGGCCGCGGATATTGTCGCGACCGCCGTGGAGCCGGATTGGGGTCAACTCGGCAGGCTTGGGGCGATCGCAGCGATCCGTACCTTTCTGAACTATTTCCTCCAACTGGAGATGAAAGACGAAACCGCTGAGGGGAATAGCGGCGCATCATGAGTATAACCCGTCACGATAGCGATATGGGCAAGGAAGAATCTTTCAAGGAACCGTATGACATCTCTTTTAAACCGGGGGGACCGTTCAACCGGCTCCTCGTTCTTCTGCGACTGTCCGATCCGGCCCTCGGTCTCCTTAAACGTCGCATCATCTGCATTTCCCTGTTTGCGTGGCTGCCGCTTCTGCTCCTCTCGCTGTTCGGCGGCACTGCACTGGGAGGCGTCAGTGTACCGTTCCTTTTCGACATCGAAACACATGCGCGGCTTCTGCTGGCCGTGCCGCTGCTGATCGGCGCTGAACTGCTCGCAGGCCGAAGGATACGGGAAATAATCGGGCAGTTTCTCGACCGGCGGATTATTCCCGAAGAATCGATCCCGCGGTTCGGCGCGATCATTGATTCCACCAACAGGCTAAAGAACTCGGTTGTCGTCGAATGCCTGCTCATCATTCTCGTTTACGTCGTTGGACATTTCTTTTGGAGCACCATGAGCGGCATGGCACAGATCGTCGTCAAGGAAGCTTCGACCTGGTATGCCGTGGGAAGCGACTCCGGCCTGAGGCTGTCGCCCGCCGGATACTGGTATGTTTTAGTAAGCCGGCCCATCTTTCAGTTTCTCTTTATTCGCTGGTATTTCATTATTTTCGTATGGGCACGCTTTCTCTGGAAAATTTCGCGTCTCAACCTGTGTCTTATTCCCAGCCATCCCGACCGGGCGGCGGGTCTCGGATTTCTCACGATAAGCATCAATGTGATGGCGCTGTTGATCCTCGCCCATGGCGTCATACTGTCCGGAAGCATGGCGTACCGGATATTCTTTGGGGGTGCGAAATTCACGGATTTCAGTGTCGAATTGATCGGAGGAACGGTGCTTGTCGTGCTGGTGGTGCTCGGACCTCTTATTGCGTTTATCCCACACCTGCTTCACACAAAGAGAATGGCCGTTTACGGGTACGGGACGCTGGGAAGCCGTTATGTGGAACGGTTTGATCGGAAGTGGGTGCGCGGAGACGCATCGGCGGATACAGAACTTCTCGGAAGCGCCGACATTCAGTCCCTCGCCGACCTGGGAAACAGCTACGAGATAATTCGCGGCCTCCGGCTGGTTCCCTTCGGCAAGGAAGCGGTCTTCGGGATTGTTGTCATCTTCCTGCTGCCCATTCTTCCGCTCGCCCTGACCATGATGCCGGTTGAAGAACTGATCAGGAAACTCCTTGGGGCGGTATTTTGACCGGAAAGACGGCCATGTCGCGTTGGACCTGTTGCAGGCGGCATCCGGGCAGCGACAACTGTTTGCCCGTAAAAACGAAGAGAAAGGAGAAAACAATGGTACCTATGTCGAAGAAATTGTTGGCGGAGTTTTTCGGAACCTTCTGGCTGGTGTTGGGAGGGTGCGGCAGTGCGGTCCTGGCGGCCGGTTTCCCGCAGTTTGGGATCGGATTTCTGGGCGTCGCCTTTGCCTTCGGCTTGACGGTTCTGACCATGGCATTCGCCGTCGGTCACATTTCCGGCTGTCATCTCAACCCTGCCGTCTCCGTCGGTCTGTGTGTCGGGGGGCGTTTCCCGGCAAAGGACCTGGTTCCGTACATTGTGGTCCAGGTGGCAGGCGCTATTGTCGCTTCCGCAGTACTCTACATGGTTGCAAGCGGTAAAGCGGGATTTGACCTCGCCGCCGGATTCGCCGCCAACGGCTATGGCGAGCATTCTCCGGGCGGATACTCGATGTTCGCGGGATTTCTCATAGAGGTTGTACTGACCCTTTTCTTTGTCCTGGTAATCCTGGGGTCGATTGACCCGCGTGCGCCGCAGGGATTCGCTCCTATTGCCATCGGCTTATGTCTGACTCTCATTCACCTTATTTCCATACCTGTCACCAATACTTCGGTTAATCCCGCCCGCAGCACCGGCCCCGCGCTGTTCGTCGGTGGCTGGGCTCTCGGCCAGCTCTGGTTTTTCTGGGTTGCGCCGATCATAGGGGCGGCCCTCGGCGGCCTGGTTTACCGCCTTGTCTGCGGAAGCAGGGAGTAGAACCGGACACTATCCGTTCGGCGGCCCCGGTTCCGGTTGCAGGGCCGCTGACAACTTGCGGGCGAGAAGGGGGTGATCGCATCTTTCCTGTTCCTGGAGCCATGATAATTATTCACATCAGTCTCTCAAAGTCCGCGGCATGCACGCGCAAGTCCGTTCTCAACGTGGCGCGGATGGGAAAGTTCTCTTCCGACAGGGCGATTCGTGAGTATTGCGATAGAATATGGAAGGTCAATTCTGTTTTGTGAGATATAAGGGAAAGAAAAGCGGTAGTTGAAATTCGGCAACTGGAAGTTCCAGGTTCGGCGCATTTAAATCAGGCGTATTTGTAGGGGCGACCCCCCGTAGTCGCCCTTGTGAGGGCAGGCACGGGGGCCTGACCCTACCGGTCATGTGTAAATATCTGTAACGTGGTGTCCAAGGCGATATGGATAACGGAGGTTGATATGCCCACAAAAGTCGCGATTAACGGTTTCGGGAGGATCGGCAGGATGGTTCTCAACGCCATGGGGCAACAGGGAGTTGTCGGAAAGCAACTAGACCTCGTTGCTGTCGTAGATGTGCTTCCGAGCGCGGAATACTTCGCCTACCAGTTGAAATATGACTCGGTCCACCGCAGGTTCAACGGCACCCTGTCCACCGAAAAGAGCGATCCTTCCAGGGAAGAGGACGATGTTCTGGTCGTGAACGGGGACCCCATGTTGTGTCTGACTGCCCCCAAGAGCCCCGATCTCCTTCCCTGGAGGGATCTCGGCGTCGAATATGTGATAGAGTCCACCGGCCTCTTCACGTCAGCGGAGAAGGCGAGTCTTCACTTGCAAGCCGGAGCGCGGAAAGTGATCATCACTGCCCCCGCCAAAGGTGACGCGAAAACCTTCGTCATGGGTGTCAACGAAGGGGAGTATGATCCCGGGAAACACCATGTCGTATCCAATGCGTCGTGCACTACCAACTGCCTTACTCCGCTCGTTCACGTAATTCTTAAAGAGGGTATAGGGATCGAGACGGGACTGATGACCACGATCCATTCCTACACGGCGTCCCAGAAAGTGGTGGACGGCCCTTCCAGGAGAGACTGGAGAGGGGGTAGGGCGGCGGCAATCAATATCATTCCCTCCTCCACCGGGGCGGCGAAAGCCGTGGGTGAGGTGATTCCCGCCGTAAAAGGGAAACTGACGGGGATGTCTTTCCGCGTTCCGACCCCCGACGTTTCCGTTGTCGATTTCACCTTCCGGCCGGAGAGAGATACCTCCATAGAAGAAATCGACGCACTGATCAAAAAGGCCTCGGAATCTTACCTGAAGGGGATCCTAGAATATTGCGACGAGGAAGTCGTCTCCAGCGATTTCATCCATACCACGAAGTCTTGCGTCTATGATTCGCTGGCAACGCGTCAGAACAACCTGAAGGGGGAGAAACGGTTCTTCAAGATCGTCGCGTGGTATGACAACGAGTGGGGGTACTCGAACCGGGTGGTCGACCTTCTGAAGCATATGATTTCCAGAGAGGTATGAACCCGGATTCGGCAGCTTTATCCGGTTTCATAATAGTATTTTGCGTACAGCGGTATGTTAACCGGCCTATAACCCCTCACCCGGCGCTATGCGCCACCCTCTCCCTAATGGAGAGGGGAATCATTACTGACCTTTCCACCGAGAGAAGGCTGGTGGCACCCCGGCGAAA
>DATEVI010000503.1:0-4364 GCA_035281865.1 Geobacteraceae bacterium
GGAGATTATCGATGGGAAACTGTGCAAGCTGCGGAAATGGGGCGGGCCCCTTTGCCGAAGGCAGGGAATTGGTTGAATTTGTCTTTAATGCTCACGGTGGCGGGCTCAGGAATCAGCGGATTCCGGATGGAGGGCTGGAAACCATCTGCCATGGCTGCGGAACCAGCTTCACTCTAACCACCTACGTCGGAAAGTGCCCTGAGTGCGGCGGGGTTTACGCCGTATCTCCCCCACGCAGCTCGGATCCGGCAAATATCCAGTTTGCCGGCAAAGGCTATCTGCTGCCTGAGGGCTAATGACCCAGCAACACTCTGACCCGCTCCTGTATCGCCTGATCTTCGGGGCATGACGGCGTAATCGCAATCCCGTGCGGCTGGGCCCGACCATCATGGTCGACATGCACGAAGGTGATGAATCCGTCCATCACGAATTCGCCCTTTGCGAGCATTCGGACATGGGCATGCAGAGAGGAACGCCCAGCCAGGATTATCCTGCTCTCAAAGTTAATGATCTCACCCGGCTGTACAGGACGCACAAAGGTCATGCCATGTATCTTCAGACAAACGATGTTTTCCGGTCGGGTCAGGCCCGCAGCCGCGATGAATCCAGCTTCCACAAACCATTCCGCGCTCCGTCCCGCATAGAGCGTCCCGTGATGGTTCAGGTCCTCGTTCTTGACCAGGCGATACGTGGTAAAAGTTCTGGGTTCCATATTGTCTCCCCGTGAAGCGTCGTGGGTCACGATCCCATTAGCTTCCCGTCTGAATTCAAGTTCAAAAAAACTGCCCCCACAAGTGCCCCACTTTTTGTGGAGTTATCATTACCATGATATTCTTGAATGTGAGAAACGTTTCCAAAAGCAAGCGTTGCATAAACCACATGCAAAGGAGTTTACCATGGCACAACCGGTTACCGTGGAAATATTCATCATTGGCAATGAAATTCTAATCGGAGATATCCAGGACACGAATACTCACTGGCTGTGCAAGGAAATCACCGGCCTGGGAGGCCATGTGGTTCGGGGAACCGCCCTGCGCGACGATCTCGATGTAGTCGCCGGGGAACTGAATGCTGCGCTGAAGCGTGGCACCAGAATCATCTTTACTTCCGGCGGCCTTGGACCGACCGCTGACGATCTGACACTTGCCGCTGTTGCCAAATGCGTCGGGACGGAGGTGCGATTACATGAAAAGGCGCGGCAGATGATCAAGGACAGCTATGATGCCCTGTTTGCCAAAGGAATACTTGACCAGGGAGGCCTGACTCCGGCAAGGGAGAAGATGGCCTGGTTACCGCAGGACGCCGTCCCACTTTACAATCCCGTCGGCACCGCCCCCTGCTCCATGCTCCATACCGGACAGTCCGTGATTATCAGCCTGCCCGGAGTACCCAAAGAGTTGAAAGGAATCTTTAACAGCTCCCTGCAGCCTTTCCTGCAAGAGACCTTTAGAGGCGGCATCTCCGTAATGCACACCATAACCGTTTGCTGCAATGACGAATCGGTGTTGGAACCGGTTCTCAGCAAGGTCGTTCCCGCCCATCCCGGCGTGTACATCAAGTGCCTGGCCACGATGCCGGGCGAGACGCCGGAGCTGGATGTAACCCTGACCACGGTTGGATCCAACCAGGCTTCTCTGGAGTCACTCATTGCATTGGCATTGCAGGACCTCAAGGAAGGATTCAGTTCCCTCGGCTTTGTCTGCCGGGACAAGATATTGCCTTGATATATAAAGTGATTTTCGCAGAAGATCCAGATTTAATGGCCTGATCCCTGCAGGTTCCTTCCAATTCTTCAATTCTTGAGCCCGTGGTTCCACGTTTGAACGCAATTTTGAGTTTACGTGCTCGGGCTATAGTGCCGCTTGAGCCAGCTGCTCAAACCGTCCAGCCCGGGAAACAGCACCCGCTCGTTCACATTTGCCTGATCGAGTTTGTCACGTATTTCCCATTTCAGAGACGCAGGGATGATTATTTTCCTGGCAAGCGCAGGATGGGTCTCCAGCCAGTCGTCCATAGCGAGGCTTGGATCGGACATAACCGAACAAAAAGCAAACTGGTTGACGATCCTGTCATCTATGGACGGTGGCTCGAAAAATATGACCACTTTTTCACCTGACTGAGAATCGAGCGCATCAAGCGCATTCAAGGAGTTTATTGACTCATTCATCAACTGAAGGGTCATGACATTCGCGCCTTCCTCTTCAAGTCCGTCCCTCAGGAATTGCGGTAGCAACTCATGCGCCTTCACATAGTTTACCGCCCATATCACGCCATCCAAATCGAATTTGTCAATGTTTGCCGTCGCAAAATGCATTGCAATCAAGGGCGAATAGGTCCAATCGAGAATACGGGTGGGCAAACCGAAGTGCTGGGCCACGGATAGCCAATGCCAGAGTGAGTCGCGCTCCACGAAGCTGCGGTGAGCATATTTTCTGAAGTTGCGCAACAGATGGCGCTCCAGCTTGACATAATCCCCTCCAAGACGGATCAGAGTCGTTTCAAGCCGAAACGCCGCGCTCGAGAGTCCTCGAAAAGCGAAACGAGAGCGAAAACGTCCTATTTTTTCATTCCATGAATCGGCAAAAAGCTCCCGCTGAAGCTCATCCCACGAATGTACCGTTATTATTTCCACGTTACCTGTACTCCTTCTCCGGTGAAAGATCGAACTTGAGAATTGCTTACTGCACGAGCGGGGGTCCATATTCCTTTCCGCCTTTTTGCGCTCCTTCTGCACCGGTGTCCGGCCGCTCTCCGTTTTGGTTCGGCAGTAGCGGAGACAGAGGCAATGGTTTGAGGGCATTTCCGCCGTGTTCGGGACAGTACTCGGTCGGCTCGGTCCCCTGGATATAGAGTTCTTCCCGTTGTACCGGACAGTCAGGAATCGCTAAATAGCCTGTCGCAGGGTCAATCGAAAGGGAAACGACCGTATCCGGTTTCGGGAAATCAACGGCCGGTTTAGCGGTCAGAACCGAACGCATGAATCGTCCCCAAATAGGGGCACTGATGGCCCCTCCGGTGAAACCTTTCCCACCTGGTCTGGGTTTGTCATATCCTACCCAGACACCGGTTATCATCTGAGGGGTGTAGCCGATAAACCAGGCATCCCGATAGTCATCGGTGGTGCCGGTCTTTCCGGCGGACGGACGTTCCCGGCTGAATTTTTCAAGGGATTTGGCGGTACCGTACGTCATGACGTCTTTAAGCATTTGGGTTGTGACAAAGGCGGTGGCCGGGGAAAGGACCGGGGTGAGTGACGGAGGATTTTCCGTCCAGGCATTACGATTCCGTTCATGAATACGGATAATGGTCCTGGATTTGGGCTGCATGCCCCCGTTGGCAAAGGAAGCATAAGCCGAAACCAGGTCATTCAGGGTGACTTCTTCAGTGCCGAGGGCGAGGGAAAGGCCATTGCCGGCGTGCATCGAAAGGCCCATGTTCCCTGCAAAATCAACAAAATAAGGGACCCCTACGGCCTCCAGCAATTTTACTGCAATGACATTGTCTGAATATGCAAGGGCCTGCCTGAGAGTAAGCTCCCCATAGCTTTTCCCTTCGTAGTTCCGGGGTTTCCAGATACTATGATTGCCCCGGTCGTAGGCCACCGGCGTATCATTCCACATGCTGCCGGCAGTGAATCCTTTTTCCAGAGCGGCCGCATAAATCAGCGGTTTAATGGCCGAGCCGGGCTGACGCTTGGCAAAAAAGGCGCGGTTATAGGAACTCTTATTGAAATCAACTCCTCCTACGGCCGCCAAAACATCCCCCGTGGAGGGATCGATGCACAATAATGCGCCTTGAAGCTCGGGGGATATTCGCTTGACTCCTTCACGCAAGGCCTGTTCCGCAAGCTTTTGTATGTTCAGATCCATGGCTGTGATAACTTCCAGCCCGCCTTGTTCGATGATTTTAGATCCGTACCGTTCAATCAGTTTGTTCCGGATGTGTGTCAGATAATACGGGGCCTGCCCGTGTTTCGCGACTGATACCGACTGGGCCGTCAGCCTTTGTTTTTGCCGCTGAGTGATTATTTTGAGCTCGGCCATGCGCCTGAGGACCAGGTCTCTCCGACCTTTCACCTGAGACGGATTTCCCAACGGATTGTAACGGGACGGGGCTTTCGGCACTCCGGCCAACAGGGCACATTCGGCTTCGGTCAGCTCCTGTGGGGTTTTATCAAAATAGAGACGGGCAGCCTGGACAATGCCCCAGGCACCATTGCCGAAATAAATCTCGTTAAAATACATCTCCAGGATCTGCCGCTTGGTGTATTTACGCTCATATTCCATTGCCAGTTGGGCTTCCTTGAGCTTCCTGTCAATGGTTTTCTCTCCCGTTAACAACTTATTCTTGATCAGCTGTTGGGT
>DATEVI010000504.1:0-3207 GCA_035281865.1 Geobacteraceae bacterium
CGAAGAGGTCGAGCGGTTGACGCAGGAGCTGCGCGACGGGACCCTCAATATCCGCATGATGCCGATCGGCGCCACATTCAGCAAGTTCAAGCGCTTGGTGCGCGACCTCTCCGTTGATCTGGGCAAGGAAGTGGAACTGATTACCGAAGGAGCGAGCACGGAACTGGACAAAACGGTTATCGAGCGGCTCAACGACCCTCTTGTGCATATCATCCGCAACAGCATCGACCATGGCATCGAATCTCCGGATGCGAGAGAAAGATCGGGCAAGGCGAGGCAGGGGACGGTGCGTCTCACCGCGGAGCATGCCGGTGAATGCGTGCTGATAACAATCGAGGATGACGGTGCGGGTCTGGACAGGGAGGCCATCCGGTCCAAGGCCGTGGAGAAACGGCTGATTGCCGAAAATGCCGAGCTGTCCGACAAGGAGCTTTTCGCCCTCATTTTTGCCGCCGGATTTTCCACCGCGAAAAAGATTACCGGTGTTTCCGGGCGAGGCGTGGGAATGGATGTGGTCATGCAGTCCATAGAAGCGCTCCGGGGCGCCATCGAGATCAGCAGCCGCAAGGGGGAGGGCACCATCATAACTATCCGGCTTCCCCTGACCCTGGCAATCATCGAGAGTCTGCTGGTGAAGATCGGAGATGAGAGTTTCGTCATTCCCCTCTCCTTTGTCGAGGAATGCATAGAGCTGACCCGCGAAGACAGAGACCGGTCGCACGGAAAAAAACTGGCCAACGTACGGGGACACCTGGTGCCGTATGTCCCTCTCCAGGAACGATTCGCCCTGCCGGGAGAGGCTCCGGACATTCAGCAGGTGGTAATCACGTCCGTGTACGGGGAGCGCGTAGGCCTTCTGGTGAATACCGTTGTCGGTGAGCACCAGACAGTGATAAAGTCGCTGGGAAGGGCATACCGCAATGTCCGGGGAGTATCGGGCGCGACCATCCTCGGCGACGGTACGGTCGCCCTCATACTTGATATCCCGCAGCTGGTCAAGGAGGGGTGAGCGGGAAATGTCTTTTATTAACGATACGGCATCGGGAGAGATTTTACCCGCAACCAACAATTCCGTTCCCATGTCGGCGAAGGAATTCAGGCTTCTGAGCAGGTTGGTGGAGAGCAGCTGCGGAATAAAGATGCCCGATTCGAAGAGGAGCATGCTCGAGTCACGGTTGCAGAAACGCCTGCGCAGTCTGGAGTTGCGCTCGTTCAAGGCCTATTTCGATTTGTTGGCCAGTCCCGAAGGCAGGCGCCACGAGCTGACCAGAATGATCGATGCCGTTACCACCAACAAGACCGACTTTTTCAGGGAACCCGCCCATTTCAGGTACCTTGCGGGGCAGGTCTTGCCGGAAATGATAGGAAAGGGCGCCTGCGGCACGCTTAGAGTTTGGAGCGCCGGTTGTTCCAGCGGTGAAGAGCCGTATACCCTGGCCATGGTACTCAGCGAATACGCCTCCAACCACGGCCGGTTCCCTTTTTCCATCCTTGCCACCGACATCTGTACAACCGTACTGGAGAAGGCAAGCCGGGGAATTTACGAGGAGGAAAAGATTGCCCCTGTCTCGCATGAGCTGAGAGAGAAATACCTGTTGCGGAGCAGGGACAGGAGTCGCGGCGTAGTAAGGATAGCGCCTGAGTTGAGGTCCCTGGTCAAATTCCGCCGCCTCAATTTCATGAATGACACTTTCAGCCTGTGCGAACCCATGCACATCATATTCTGCCGCAATGTCCTGATTTATTTCGACAGGCCGACCCAGGAGGCGCTGCTCAACAAATTCTGCCGTCACCTGGTGCCGGGCGGCTACCTGTTCCTGGGGCATTCGGAAACCATAAACGGCATGCAAGTGCCGGTGGTGCAGGTCGATTCGACCATATACAGGAAACCGGAATGAACAATCCGGACGACACCTTGGAGCGGGTCTACCTGAAACCCGGTGAATGCCATTTTTCCGTCCGTCCTTCCGTGGTGTCGACCGTGCTCGGTTCCTGCATATCGGTGACCATGTTTAATCCGGAGCGGCGCATCGGCGCCATATGCCATGCAATCCTCCCGGAGGAAAAGACTCCCGGGGAAGCCTTCAGGTTTGTGGATTCGTCGATCATGGTCATGCTTAAAAGTTTCGAGCGTCACGGCATACACCGCTCCGGAATAGAGATCAAGCTGTTTGGCGGGTCGGATGTTCTCCCCACCGATAACGGCAGGGAGAGGGGGAACACGGTCGGCAAGCAGAATATCGGGATTGCCCTGCAGGTCGTCGAAAAGGAAGGACTCCGACTGGTAACCACGGACCTGGGAGGGACACGGGGGAGGAAGATAGTGTTCCATACCCATACGGGCGAAATCTTTTTGAAGCGTCTCCGTAAAATCATGAGGTCTTCACGACATGAATAAAAAGATACGGGTGCTCGTGGTTGATGATTCGGCGGTTGTCCGCCAGGCTTTCAAGGATATTCTGTCGTCCGACCCGCAGATCGAGGTCATGGCCACCGCATCGGACCCATTCATGGCGGCTGCTCGCATGAAGGAAGAGATTCCAGATGTGATTACCCTGGATGTGGAGATGCCGCGCATGGACGGCATCACCTTTCTGCAGAAGATCATGAGCCAGCACCCGATTCCAGTGGTCATGTGCTCGAGCCTTACGGAACAAGGCTCCGAAACGGCACTCAAGGCGCTGGAATACGGGGCCGTCGAGATAATCCAGAAGCCACGCCTCGGCATCAAGCAATTTCTGGAAGAGTCGAAAGTGCTGGTCTGTGATGCGGTCAAGGCTGCGGCAATGGCAAAGGTGAGTCCCATAAGGCCCGGTGCGAAAAAAATCCAGCCGAAACTGACGGCCGATGCGGTAATAGCAAAACCCGCCACCAGGGCGATGATCCAGACAACCGAAAAGGTGGTCGCAGTCGGAGCATCCACAGGGGGGACGGAAGCGCTGCGCATCTTTCTGGAGGCCATGCCGCTCGATGCTCCGGGGATCGTCATCGTGCAGCATATGCCCGAACACTTCACGAGGTCATTCGCGGCCAGGCTCGACAGCATCTGCCGGATTTCGGTGAAAGAGGCGGAGGACAACGACACCGTGGTATGCGGCAGGGCTCTCATCGCGCCGGGAAACAAACATACCCTTCTCAAGAGAAGCGGCGCCCGTTACTATGTGGAAATCAAGGACGGCCCCCTGGTCAGCCGTCATCGTCCCTCGG
>DATEVI010000505.1:0-2976 GCA_035281865.1 Geobacteraceae bacterium
GCCGGACGTGACATCCAGGGCCTTGGCGGCATCGCTCCCCAACAGCAACTCATCGCCGTCTTTGGGGATATCACCGAAGACCTGCCACCATTGCTTCATCTTCAGTTCGCTTTCGAAGTCTATCCCGACCAGAAGCACATCCTTGCCGGCGACTTTCACCCCGCCCAGGACCTTGGGGGAAACGGCCGAAATGTTCTTATGGTTCCCTATCGTCTTGATTTTGGTCAGGTCTTCCTCGCGGATCTCTTTCTGATCAAAAGTGACCCCTCCCAGGCTTATGCCGCCGTAACTCATGGAAAGGTCGTTGCTCCTGGGAGTGATGAGGATGTTCGCCCCGAACTCATCCATTTTCCGTTCGATGTCGCCGGACATGGAGTTGGTGAGGGTCACCAGGGTGACTATGGTTGCGATGCCCACCATCAGGCCGATGGTGAGGAACGCCATCTTCGCCTTGCGGCGGCGCAAATTATTGATGGAGATGTTGTGCAGTTTCATTTGATACCGTTCCGTTTTTAAATTTTCCCGCGGCATCCGGTTAGATGCCCGCGGATTGTATGCGATCTCTGAAACCATCCACTTGCCCCCTCCCCCGGCCCCTCCCATCGAAGGGAGGGGAGTCGTAAAATCCCCTCTCCCCTTGTGGGAGAGGGTTAGGGAGAGGGGGTATGTCATGGGTTGCAGAAAACTAACCAGACACAAATTGGTTTTTTAAAAATAAAGTGCCCCCGGCTTGATATCCGCGACCTTGATAACGACGTTTTTACCATCCTCCGAGTGATTGAGATGGGACGGATTGCAGCCGCCGCCCGCGATCCTGCCGATCATGTTTATGGCGAACTTCTTGTTGCAGTTCTTGCAGATCATGAAGTCGCCCTGCTGAACGTATCCCTTCTTCTCACGGAAGCAGACATCGCAGGCGTCAAACGCGGTGTGGAGAGCGCCGTCGGAACCCTTCACCACGAAGAAGCCGATATCCTTGCCGCCGTCGCCTAGCCGGTAAAAGTGCGCGTTTCCGTCGGCGACTTTGGCCAGCGGAATAGCGACAGCGCCGTTCGCGGGCTTAACCTTTTCACTTTTGCTTAAACCGGGAATACTGAAAGCGAACACCGCTCCAACCCCAAGCAACAGGGCCGTTACAGTCAATGCCGTCCATTTGATTATCGATTTCTTCGATTTGCCGACGGATTTGTTGATCCTATCTTTCCTTTCAGACTTGCCCATCTCTTTCTCTCCTTTTCCAACAGTTAATTTCTGTTCTTATTGCAGCACCCGCCACCGCAACCACCGGCTTTAGCCGTCCGAGCGGCGACATTGCCGCCGGTCGTTGCCCTGTACTGTTCGGCGGACATTGTCCGCTGGATGGCGCTCGCGTAACCCAAAGCGGAAACTGCCTGAGCCAGTGTATCGGGTTTCGCGACCTTCGCATCGTAGGTGACGATAACCCGCCCGGTATCCACGTCCACCTCCACTGCGGCCACGCCGGGTTTCTCCTTCAGGGCCTTTTCGATCTTTCCGGCACAGCTTCCGCAGGTAATACCCTGTGACTTCAGAACCGCCACGGAATCCGCCGCTACGCCGGAATCCGGCTGATTAAGGGCGAATACGGCGCCGACCCCCACCGCCAGGGCCAATACAGCGGCTACTCCCAACTTGAACACACCGGCCATTGTTTTCTTCATTCAATGCTCCTTTGATGATTTAATTTTGCCGCAGCCGCCGGGACAGTCCGTCGCCATTACTCTCGCTCCGTATGCTCCGCGGGTCGCCGCCCCGAACCGCTCGACGCTCAACAACTGCGCGATCCTGCTCCCGTAACCCGGACCCGCGACCGTGGAAGCGATGACTTCCGGCCCGATCTTCCTTGAGTCATACTCGACGATTACCCTGCCGTCATCGGCATCAACCCTCACCGAGGCCACTCCCCTTTTCGACTGAAGGGCCTTTTCGATACCGGCGACATGGCCGTCGGTCATGCCGGCGGTTCGCAACACCACCACTTTGTCCACCAAGGGCCTGACCCGGACGCAGAAGGCGAATATCCCCAACAGCACGACTACCGCGAGGGCCAGAATTGTATTTATGATCTTCTCCTTCTTCATCTTTCCTTCACTCCGCCTTCGGCGACGCGAACCGAAACTTGACCCGCGGTGATACCGAATTGCCGTGACTTACCAGTCTTTTCAACGAGTGTGCCAACACGAAAATTCGCTTTAATCAGTTGAAATAACATTAGATTCCGGGAAGAGGAAGAAGAACTTGAAAACCTTTGTGGGGAATATTGAGCAGCTGACGGGGAATATTCTACATATGCATGTTCAACGCGGTAGCCTCATTTATCTCCGAATAACGTTTACGTATCGCTTCCCATTCGGCGGGTTTAATCTTCTCGAACACCTCGACCACGGCCGGGTCGAAGTGGCGGTCTTTCTTTTCCCGGATGATCTCGGCAGCTTGGGCGTAGTCCACGGCGGAGTGATAAGGGCGATCCGAGGTCAGAGCGTCGAATACGTCGGCCACGGCAAACAGCCTTGCCCCGAGCGGAATCTCTTCTCCCTTGAGCCGTCGGGGATAACCCGAGCCGTCATAACGCTCATGATGCGAATGGACAATCTCCGCCGCTTCCTTGAGAAAGCCGATCCTCCGCAGAAGTCTGAAACCTTCCCCGGGGTGGCCGTGCATCTCCGCCCATTCGGCATCGGAAAGTCCGCCGTCTTTCAGCAGTATGCCGTCGGGAACCGCGATCTTCCCCACATCGTGCAGAAGAGCGCCGAGCCCCATCACTCTCATCTCCCTTTCGGGAACTCCGTATCTCTCCGCAAGGAGGAGGGTGTAGTCCCTCACCCGCTGCGAGTGAAGCCGCGTGTTCCTTTCGCGCATATCAAGCGCCGAGACCAGGGCGAGCAGGGTTTCCTCGTTGGCCCTGGCAAGACTTACAAGAAGAGAGCGCTGCCGGTCGAACAGCCAGCCGGGGATGAG
>DATEVI010000506.1:0-5104 GCA_035281865.1 Geobacteraceae bacterium
AGGATAAGGCCGATGGCGAGACTCTTGACCATTTTCAGGCCCAGCACTTTGTAGATGGCATCATACATTGTGCGGACTCCGCCCGGCCAACCGAAATAGGCGGCGTTGGCCAAACCTAGAAGGCGCGCGGAAAGACAGGGGTCTTTTTCAATCGTGTCGGCAAGTTCTTGTATGTCGGTATCATCGTTTGAGAGGGACAGGATTTTTTGCGCCATTACCGGCAATGGTGGAAGTTCCTGCAATAGTCGGATTCTTTGACGTATTTCTCTAATGTTGCGACCGTCTTGCATAAGCCCTCGCCCTAAGAATCAGTAGAAAGATCTGTCAGTTTGAAGTTTCTGATCTGCCGCACTGGAACTCTACAATTCAAACGTTTCCTTCTGATACTGAATAAACACTGTAGTTTATTACACGCCGGGCACAACATACTGAACCTTGTCGATCAAGGCAAGTGTTCTTTTAGGAGGGTGGTATATATTGAAGATCATCGTGTAGATAGTGCGCATGCCGCGTCAAATGATACCTGTGAGGAGACATCATTACAAATAATATTTATTTAATCCATCACGACCAACATTAGCACAACCCCACGGAATGGCTTCCATGAAAGCATGAACCGGGGCAACTGTCCGAATTGTGAAACCCTTAACCGGTCTATACTGATTGACGACCTGAACCTGAATCCCGTAAAACGGCATTTATGCCAGAGATGAGAAAGGCAGAGAACATATGCTTGCGTCACTCGAAACTTATCTTGTAAAAGATATCGCCACCGCTCTCCGTTCCCGTCTGGGTTTCAACTTCCCACCTCCTCGAAGGGCTGTACCTCACCCGGAGCAAATTGCTGTTGCTCAGCAGGGAGCGACCGAAACTGATGTACAAATCCGGGGTCAGATACCTTCCAACGCTTAACATCGACTGGGAAACTCCGCCACCAGCAGTGGTGCGGGACGGACCTGTCGGTATAGGTCTATACCCTGTTGTCGAGGGAAGCTGCCCGGCGGCCTGCGTCAGTCGTCCCGACTGTTCTTCGTTATAGGCAAGAGGCTGGCCAAGAACGATGTAAGACAGAATAGCGCTTTCCGGCAAGGGAGGTTCGGAGTACAACTTGACTATCATCGTCTGTGGGGTACCGACAATGGCCACCCCGGCCCGCACATCATTTACTCTGCGGAGTGCCAGGATATCGAGTGTGGGCTCATTGATCCCGCCGCCGGCATAATAGATTCTTCCCCGGGTAATATCCAGGTTAATCCCGTAGGCCTTGTATCTTCCCTTGACGACCCTGATTTGGCCCGTGCTCCTGATTTCGTCGAGCTTGCGGATTACCAGGTTCAGTTTCCCTTTCAGCTGAGCGTCTATTCCTTCGGCCTTTACGAAAACCTTGTCACCGAGAATCACTGCCACCTTAATATCCAGGGGGAGTTGAGTTCCCTTTTCAACAGGTTTTGTTGCACCCACAATTATCACGTCACTGCTGGGCTGTATCGGAGCATCCGCCGTTTTGCCCAGAACCTGAAGTTCCGGGATCTGTATGTCTCCGCGTACCGTGAGCTTTTTCGGTGTTCCGGAAAAACTCAGATCAGGGCTGGCCAATACCTGAAGTTCCGGCAGATGGACAATCAGGAACCTGTCGCCCTTTATTTTCCCCTGATAGTCGGTCACACTCCAGTCTTTAAGCTGGGCAACGGCAGTTCCCTCGATGCTGCCGGGTCCCGAATTAATCCGCAAGTTATCGATGCGTACCTTGTCCTGTTCCAGATGAACGTTCATCTGCACATCTTTCAGACTGATTCCCGAGGAGGGCAGATACGCCCCCGCTTCGGCCAGCCTGAGATTTCCCGAAACCCGCGGTTTCTCCCATTTTCCGTCAGCCAGAAGCTCGAAATCGAGTTTTCCCTGACTCTCCCGTATCAAACCCGGAAAGAGACTGCTGAGTAACCCGTCCTCCAAGGCACGCCCCGATACGGACAGCACGACCGGTCCCGACGGTTTCATGGCCACAGGCAGAGTCGCCGGCAAAGGCAGCTGGAATTTCCCGCGGGCCTTTCCGTATTGTTCCAACGCCAGGGAAATATCGCCGGCAAGCGTCTCACCCTGCCAGATCCAGGAGATGTCGGCCGTATTGAGCTTGGCACTCAGCTGACCGTTTTCCCTGTTCCAGCGTACGATGCCCTTGGATATTGCGGCATTTCCCTTCAGGTCGAAACGGCTTTCAGGCAACAGGGAGCCAGTCATCCTGCCGGACAGGCGTCCCTGCATGTCGAATCCCGAGGGGAGCCAGGGGTGCAGGAGGGCAAGGTCGATTCCTCTCCAGTCCACGTTCAGGACACCTTCCCGGGGTATGGTCGCACCGGCCGGCAGAGGCGAATAAAAAGCGCCTTTCAAGCTTCCGCCGTCCGCCAGCCTTACATCCACGGCACTGTTCATGCCTCGCTCACCCCAGTCCAAACGAAGGGAAGTCTGCTGTATTGTTATCGAACGCCCTTCCACCACTGCCGTCCCGGAAGCATCAACCCTTCCGTTCACAGCGAGGTTCCGGGTCTGCCATGCTCCGTTACCAGGACCGGCCCCCTTACCGCCCTGCCAGTTCAAGGAAACATCAGCCCTATGTATGGCGGCATTGAATTGATCGTTTTTTTCCCGCCAGCGTACGGCGCCGCCGGTAACCTCCGCATTACCCCGGACATCCAGCTGCATGCCGGGCGACAGTTCTCCCCTGACTCTTCCCTCCATGCGCCCCCGCAGATCAAGGCCGGCGGGCAGCCAGGGTTGTAACTGGGCAAGATCTAATCCCTGCCAGTCGGCTTCCAGGACCCCCCTGGAGGGGACGGCCATGCGGGCGGGCTGCGGAGAAGAGAAACGGCCCTTCAGAGTGCCTCCCTCGGCCAGCGTCAGGTCCAGCAGGGTAAGCATTCCCCTGTCGTTCCAGTTCATCTGAATGGACGCCTGCCTCACCGTCAACCGCAGGTCATTGGCCACGACCGTACCCGATGCGTCCGCTCGGCCGGTAACTATTATTCGGTCTCCCCCCGGCAGGCGAACCTGGACAGTTCCGGAACTGAGCCCACTAACCCGCGCATCGCCAAGCAATCGTGAAAAGCGGGCAAGATTCAATGCGCGCCAATTCGCCCTTACTGAACCGCGCAGCGGACTGAGATTGACCTCACCGCCTGTTTCGAGGGATTCCCCTTGGGCGCCGCCAATTGCCAGCCGCGGCAGGGAAATTGAATCGGCGGACACCCGCAGAGAGGCCGGAGCAAGCAATCTCCATGGCCCGACGGTGTCGCGACCGGAGAGTCGGGCAATCTCACCCTGCCATGCCTTCTCCTTGTAACCTCCGTTCAGCGTAGTCGCCAATGCAAATCCCGGCGAACGAATTTCAGCGTCAATCGTATGCCGCTCCAGGTTGCCGCCCACCTTCAGATTCGCTGAATCCGCGCTCATATCACTGTAATGTACGCCTCTCAGATTGACAGTCGCATTGAGAGGATACCCCTTGCCGTCAGACAGGCCGGCGTCGATATCGGCGGAGGCAATCTTGACCCCTTGAACAGCAAGACTCCTTCCCCTGCCTTTGACGGCCCCGCTGACACGGCCGTCCTTACGGCGAAGCCATCCCTCCGCGCTTACGCTTCCCGCGGTATCCGGGACCAGGCTGGAAAGGTCATATACTCGGGCGGCGAAGGCCACCTTTTTCTCAAGTTCGCCGGAGGCTCGCAGCTCAAACCCTTTTCCCGTCACAAAGAGCCGATCAACCAAAATATTCTCCCGCAGCAGGCGAACATCGGCCTCTCCCGTCAGGGATCTTCCCAGCAAACGGCTGTCCATGAATCGGCCCTTGATTTCGGCCCGCTCCAGCCTCCCCTCCAACCATTCGGCAGTTCCCTTCAGGTCGGCGTTAACCACCCCGCTCCATTCCGGATTTACCTTACCCGGATCCAGACCTCTTCCGGACAAATTGGCGTTTACTTGCAGCCCTTTTTCCCAATCGATGCCGGCGGACCCTCCTGCCGTTCCGCCAAGCAAAGACCCTTTAAGGCCGTCGAAAGCGATCCTGTTGAGCCCCCCCCGGAAAGTCCCGGCAAGGCTCCCTTTGCGCCACCCCTCCCCTTTGCCGGTCAAGGCACAACGTCCTTGATAGCTTTCGGGAAATCCGTCAAAACTGAAAGTGCCTGACAGGGAAGCACCGCCTTTCAGTTCCTGCGACAGATCGATATCGGCCAACCCTAGCCGCAGACGGATCATGTTCCCGGCATCGAGAAAGGCGACACTTCCTTCGCCGTTTACAACACCACGTCTGCCGGGCTGCCGCAGGTTGATTTTTCTCAGCGATACGGTATTCCTGGTCAAACCGAGTTCGCCTTCAAACCGCAGCCGCTCCTCGGATCCGGTCTGTAGTATGATCTTCACCGGTCCCGCTGCCTGTTCGGGAGCGTGGGCCGGGAAAAGCCTTGCATGAACGTAGAGGCGGTCGATGCCGTCCGGAAGATGCCGGGATTTGCCCTTAAGCTCCAGGAGGAGGGACGGCTTGCGAAAACCGGTCACGATATCTCCTTCCACACCGAGGGAAGGTGTCGTCAGGGAGAGTTTCCGCATGGTCAGGACACCGTATCGCAGAATGATTCGCGCAGACATCCGGTTTATTGGAACGGGAGGATCATCCAACCTGCGATAGACCAAGTCGTTAATCTTCAACATCCCCACCCGCACGACGATCCAGGCGGGAATCCCGGTCAGTTTAGGCCATTCAAGATCGAGCGGCTTCAAGCTTTTCGGCCGGTTGTCCTGTATTACCACATTCTGCAGCTCAAGTTCCCGCACCGAGACTCTTCCCGTGAACAGCAGAAGCGGTCGCCAGCGCATCCTTGTTCTTCCCACCCTGATATCTTCATTCTGGCTGCGCAGGCGCAGGTTTTCCAGGCGCAAACCGGTCCATATCGATCCGTCAACCTTCGATGCGACAACCACGAGGCTTGTCTTACGGGAAACCGTATCCATGATCCAGCGGGCGCCATCCGATGTTCCGACAAGCCATCCAAGGGCCACGAGACAGACAATCGTCACAGCCGCGAGAGCCACCGCTATCGAAAATTTCATTTTC
>DATEVI010000507.1:0-15144 GCA_035281865.1 Geobacteraceae bacterium
ACTTGCCGACGCCTTGTTGGATGAAGTGGAGAAGATGGTGAAAGAATCGTAGGAGAGCGGCAAGCAGCGCCCCTACGTTCCCATAAAATGTTATTAAAAAAAAGGAATCCATAATGCGTTATTCACAGTATTTCATCCCCACCGTGAAGGAAACGCCCGCAGACGCGGAGGTCGTATCCCACAAGCTCATGCTACGCGCCGGCATGGTCAGAAAGCTGGCAGCCGGCATCTACAACTATCTCCCGCTGGGTCTCCGCTCCATCCGCAAGGTCGAAAACATTGTCCGAGAAGAGATGAACCGTGCCGGGGCAATCGAGATACTTATGCCCGCGGTTATGCCCGCGGAACTCTGGCAGGAATCCGGAAGATGGGAGATGTACGGTAAGGAACTCCTCCGTTTCAAGGACCGCAAGGACGCCGAATTCTGCCTCGGACCTACCCACGAAGAAATCGTCACGGACCTTGTACGCCGCGAAATAAAGAGCTATCGGCAGATGCCCGTGAATCTCTACCAGATACAGGCCAAGTTCCGCGACGAGATAAGGCCCAGGTTCGGCCTGATGCGCGGCCGCGAATTCATCATGAAGGACGCGTATTCCTTCGATGTGGACGGACAGGCCGCCGACCTTTCCTATGAAAAGATGTACTTGGCCTACCGTCGGATTTTCGAACGCTGCGGTCTGAATTTCCGGGCCGTCGAAGCCGACACCGGCTCGATCGGCGGCTCTTCCTCCCATGAATTCATGGTGTTGGCAGATTCCGGGGAGGATGCCATCGTTTCATGCTCTTCCTGCGAATATGCGGCAAACGTGGAAAAAGCCGAGTCGCGTCCGATCAAGGCGATGGAGCATGCCGACCCCCGCCCGCTGGAGCGGGTCTCCACCCCGGAAAAACGGACAATCGATGAAGTATCCGAATTCCTCGGAGTCACCACCGGCTCCCTGGTGAAAACCCTAGTCCTCCTTGCAGATGATGAGCCGGTGGTTGCCCTGCTTCGAGGGGACCACGATCTGAACGAAATAAAACTGAAAAACCTGCTGGACTGCTCCACCCTGGAACTGGCCGGAGATGAAGTAGTAACAAAGATAACGGGTGCGCCGGTCGGGTTTGCCGGACCGGTCGGGCTTTCCGTCAAAATTGTCGCCGACCTTGCCGTGGAGGGGTTGAAGAACTTCGTAACCGGGGCCAATTCAAAAGATCTTCACCTGAAGAACGTCAACCTCGACAGGGATTTTACGGTAACCAGTTTTGCGGATATCAGAAATGTCGTTCACGGCGACCGCTGCCCCCGCTGCGATTCAGGAATCCTGGAAATGTGGCGAGGCATCGAAGTCGGGCACGTATTCAAACTCGGCACGAAATATTCCAAGGCGCTCAAGGCGACGTATCTGGATGCCGAAGGCAAAGAGCAGATAATATTCATGGGGTGCTACGGAATAGGAATCGGTCGCACCGTAGCAGCATGCATCGAGCAGAACCATGATGAAAACGGCATCATCTTCCCCCTGCCGATCGCCCCGTTTCACTGCATTATTTCCGCCCTCAATGTGAAGGAGGAACAGATCAGGGAGGTGTCGGAAGCTATATATGGGCAACTCTTGGACGCGGGTGTGGAAGTCCTCATTGACGACAGGGACGAGCGGCCCGGTTTCAAATTCAAGGATGCCGACCTTATCGGCATCCCTCTGAGAATTGTTGTGGGGAGCAAAAACCTCGCGGAAGGCAAAGTGGAGCTGAAAATCAGAAAAACCGGAGAAGTGATGCTGCTCCCCATTGCGGAAGCAGTAGAAAAAGTGAAAGAGACCGTTGCGCAAGCGTTAAAGCCGGTTTAAATGGGACAGTTTTGACATATCGAAACAGGTTCCCCCATTAATGCTTGAACGAAGCGGACTCTTTAACTCTTCACAAACATGATCGGAATTTTATGACAAGAGACGAAGCACGGTCCAGGGTTATTTTCGCACTGGACGTCGATAATTTTGCCGCTGCGAAACACTGGGTATCCATTCTCAGCGGCCACGTTGGAATGTTCAAGGTGGGCAAACAGCTCTTTACCGCATATGGTCCGGAAGTGGTTCGCATGATAGAAAACTTCGAAGCGGACATTTTTCTCGACCTGAAATACCACGATATTCCCAACACCGTGGCCGCGGCGTCGGTCGAAGCGGCGCGGCTCAGGGTTAAGTTGTTCAATGTTCACGCACTCGGCGGATACGAGATGATGTGCCGAACCGTTGAACGCCTGCACGGGGAATTCAGTGAAAAAGACCGGCCCAGAATACTGGCGGTGACAATCCTCACCTCATCTACCGGTGAAACCCTGCGTGAAGTAGGGATCGAACTGCCCGTTTCCGAGATGGTCGTCAAACTGGCGAAGCTTGCCAAAAAGGCAGGTATCGACGGCGTCGTCGCATCGCCCCTCGAAGTCCCCCTGATTCGAGAGGCTTGCGGCAACGACTTCATTATTGTCACCCCCGGGGTCCGGCCGGCCTTTGCAGCCACAAACGACCAGAAGCGGATTATGACACCTGCTGAAGCAGTCAAAGCCGGATCCGATTATCTTGTCATCGGTCGCCCCATAAGCGCCGCTCAGGACCCCTTGGCGGCAGTCGATGCAATCGTCACTGAAATCATGAATTCGGGAAAGGTTTGACTTTGAAAGAAGAGATTATTTACGGTTTGAATCCGGTACTCGAGGCTCTCCGTAGCGACAGGAGAGCCTTTGAACTTTTTGTGGCCGAAGGAAGCAGCGACAGGAAGATGGAAAAACTGCTCAGCCTTGCCGCCGAAAAAGGCGTACCCGTTCGCTCACGCGAAAAAAGAGATATCGCCAGAATCTGTGGCAGCGATCATCACCAGGGCATCGCCCTCAAGGTGGAGGCTTTTGCCTATTCCGATTTGAGCGACATCTTGAACAGGTGGCGGGAAGCCGGTCAAGAAGGCCTGCTGATCGTACTCGACGGGATCCAGGACCCGCACAATCTCGGAGCACTTATCAGGAGCGCTGCCTGCGCCGGGGCGCACGGGGTGATTATTCCGAAGGATCGAGCGGCCCGCATAACGCCCGCTGTGGAAAAGGCCTCGGCCGGAGCAGTCGAGACCATTTTAGTCGCCCAGGTAGTGAATATCGCCCAGACGTTGGAAGAACTGAAAACGGAGGGTTTCTGGATATTTGGTGCGGCAGACAGCTCTCAAGCTTCCGTGTACAAACAGGATTTTACCGGCAATACAGTACTTGTGATAGGCAGTGAAGGAGAAGGGATCAGACCACTTGTCCGCAGGAAATGCGACGTTCTGGTCTCCATTCCCATGGGGGGTGGTGTCAGCTCACTCAACGCCTCGGTGGCGGGCGGAGTGATCCTGTTTGAAATTGTGCGGCAACGTCTCGCAAAAGCCGTCCCGAATTGAGTTCTCACCCGAAAAATTCGAACATATACCGGCAATAAGGGCCGTCTCTCACAATCGTGTTAATAAAGACCTTTTTCGCGCCACATTGCCATGTGACTAATGGAAGAATTTTTTCCCTCTTCAAAAGCACATAGCATTCGCCGAAATGCTGTCTAATTTAACATCTATTGGCCTTACCGTCTGTTAGAGGCTGTTTTTTTTCGCCAGGTTTTGTTCCCAGCGCCATGCGTCTTCAACGATTGTTTGCAGGTTATCGTACCGCGGAGTCCATTCCAGTACTCCACGAATCCGGTCTGCCTTTGCCACCAGCATGGCCGGGTCTCCAGGACGACGCGGCGCCTCGACCACTTGAAAGTTCACCCCACTCACCCGGTGTACCAATTCGATAACCTCCCGCACACTGCTTCCCCTGCCATAACCCACGTTCAGAGTTGCAGAGGCATTACCTTTTTCCAGGTACCTCAGTGCTGCGAGATGCGCAGCAGCAAGGTCTTCGATATGAATGTAATCACGAATCCCCGTGCCGTCGGGCGTCTGGTAATCTGTTCCGAAAATTGAAACGGAATCGCGCATTCCCAAAGCAGCCTGACAGCAGACCTTGATCAGATGGGTAGCCTCCGGTGTACGCTGACCTATGCGAGCTACCGGGTCTGCCCCGGCAACATTGAAATACCTTAAAGCAACGTAATTCAGGGCATGGGCAGAGGCAACATCACGCAGCATCCACTCGCTCATCAGCTTGGAAGTTCCGTAAGGGTTGATCGGAACCGTGGCGCTCTCTTCTTCCGCCACCCCCGACCCCGGCATTCCATACACCGCCGCGGTACTGGAAAAAATGAATCTATTCACCCCATTGCGCACGCAGGCCTGCAGAAGATTCAAGGTATTGCGAGTATTGTTGGCATAATATTTCAACGGCTTGTCCACCGATTCCGGAGCAACGATCGATGCCGCGAAATGGAGCACCGTTTTGCAGCCGAACCGATGAAATGTCGATTCCAGCGCCGCGGTATCCGACAGGTCGCCGACGATCAGCTCCTCATTATGTAT
The DNA here is from genome assembly GCA_035281865.1 of Geobacteraceae bacterium. Taxonomy (GTDB): domain Bacteria; phylum Desulfobacterota; class Desulfuromonadia; order Geobacterales; family Geobacteraceae; genus CAIWTU01. Next base: position 4,459 of record DATEVI010000507.1, read on the forward strand.
AAGCGCGTCGGCAAAACCGGTAGAAAGGTTATCGAACACCACCACCTTGTAACCCGCCTCGGAAAGCTGTCGCACAACGTGGCTGCCAATATAGCCGGCCCCGCCGGTCACGAGAATATTCATGCCAGGAACCCCCTTCTAAAATATAAATTCAAATTTGCCTTTCAGACTCTGACTTCCTTCAGCCAGCTTCTGTTTTCCAGATACCAGTCAACAGTACGGCGCAATCCTTCCTGAAGTCCGACTTCGGGCGTCCACCCCAATAATTTGGCGGCCTTTCCTATGTCAGCCCACGTAGCCTTTATGTCGGCCTTGTGAAACGGTTTTTGATCTATGATTGCCTTCTTGCCGAGGTACTCCTCTATTTTCCCTATGACATAATTTATGGATATGGGATTTTTGCCGCCTCCCAAGTTTATGATTTCATATCCCACCCTGCGCAAGGCCATGACGGTGCCGGACGCTATATCATCTACGTAGGTAAAGTCCCGGGCCTGCGATCCATCGCCGAACAGTTCTATGGGTGTTCCCTCATCAATCCACTTGATGAATCTGAAAATGCTCATGTCCGGCCTTCCGGCTGGACCGTAAACGGTAAAGTACCTGACTACGGAAATATCGATGTCGAAAAGGTAATGATACGAATAGGCCATGACTTCGGCGGCTTTTTTCGAAGCAGCGTAGGGAGAAATCGGGGTGTTGACGGGCAGTTCCTCCACGAAAGGCATTTGTTGCCCCGCATAAAGAGAGGATGTCGAGGCGAGGACTATTTTCCCGACAGAGTGCTTTCTCATCATTTCCAGGAGATTGAGTGTACCATGGCTGTTAGTTGTCAGATATACATGGGGGTTTTCCATGCTGTACCGCACACCGGCTCTTGCGGCAAGGTTGATAACGGCGGCAAAGGCATGTCCGGAAAAGATAGAATCCAGGAAGCAGAGATCTTCTATATCACCCTGTAGGAAAACAAACTCTGAATTCCGCTGGAGTTCATTCAACCTGTGTTCTTTCAGGGCAACATCGTAGTAATCATTCATATTGTCGATACCTACGACATGAAACCCCTGATCGAGCAGGACTTGCGCAGTTTTCCTGCCGATGAAACCCGCAGCACCAGTTAACAATATTTTTTCCATAGAGATCACACCGCTTCCCCGGATTCTTAAAATCCAGTTATTCAAATGAAAAAGGGGTGCCTGGGCACCCCTTGTATATCAAATGTTTAGTTGGACAGCCTTTCAGCATAAAGAGGGAATTTTTCCATTAGGGTATGCACTTTGTCTTTAATCCTGGACAGTTCCGATTCGCTCTCGGTATTTTTGAGAGCATCTGCAATGAATCCCGCCACTTCCACCATATCTACTTCCCGCAAGCCATGAGTGGTCGCGGCCGGAGTACCGATACGGATACCCGATGTGACAAATGGCGAACGTGTTTCGTACGGAATGGTATTTTTGTTAACGGTAATCCCGGCCTTATCCAGTGCCTCTTCGGCCACCTTGCCAGTCAATCCGGTTGCAGTGAGATCCAGCAGCATCAGATGGGTATCGGTGCCCCCGGATACCAGCCTGAAGCCCTGCTTTACGAGTTCCGCGGCAAGAACTTTGGCATTCTTTACTATCTGCTCCTGGTATATCTTGAATTCGGGAGCCAGAGCCTCTTTCAGCGCAACTGCCTTGGCAGCTATGACATGCATCAGTGGTCCGCCCTGTATCCCTGGAAAAATATTCGAATTCAGGGTTTTCGCATAATCGGCGCGGCATAGAATCATTCCGCCTCGCGGACCGCGTAGTGTCTTATGGGTTGTCGTGGTGACGAATTCAGCATGAGGAACCGGATTGGGATGCAATCCGACCGCAACCAACCCGGCAATGTGAGCCATGTCGACCATTATCACAGCGCCAACCTTGTCCGCTATCTTCCTGAAGGCGGCAAAATCGATGATGCGCGGATATGCGCTTGCCCCTACCACAATCATTTTGGGTTTGTGTTCCAGAGCTAGACGTTCGACTTCGTCGTAATCGATTGTTTCAGTTTCTCTGGAGACGCCATAGAAAACGATATTATACAGTTTACCGGAAAAATTTGCGGGACTTCCGTGGGTGAGATGGCCGCCATGGGAAAGATCCATCCCCAAGACGGTATCACCCGGCTTCAACACAGAGAAATACACCGCCATGTTTGCCTGTGAACCGGAATGTGGCTGAACATTAACATGGTCGGCACCGAACAATTCCTTTGCCCTTTCGATTGCCAGGTTTTCGACAACGTCAACTTGCGAGCATCCACCATAATAACGCTTGCCGGGATATCCTTCGGCATACTTGTTGGTCATGACCGAGCCTTGGGCCTCCATCACGGCTTCGGAGACGAAGTTTTCCGACGCGATAAGTTCCAGATTATATTCCTGCCGTTCGGTCTCTAATCGAATGGCTCGCGCAACTTCAGGATCAAATGTTTCGAGTATGGACATCATATTCTCCTTCTCATTACTATACTGGACCTCAGATTCGAGCTGACAACAAGACTGTGAGGGGAATGCAACTCGGGCATCGAATGAAACATATCGAGGAGCTTCCGTCCCAGGCAACCAAGGTAGTACCCGAATTTGATGACGTAATTAGAAAAAAAACGGGACCGTTCCAGTCCCGTCTGTACAAGCTCTTTTTGTCTCGGTATGGCTCAAGAAGCGCATTGAAGGGATATTCGCCTACTTGTAGAGCTCTTTCTCAAGAGCAGAAATTTTGTCGAGCCTTCCCTGATGACGTCCACCTTCGAATTTCGCATCAAGCCAGTTTGCCACCATTTCTCGGGCCTCGTTCTCATCAAGGACACGTCCTCCGAGTACCAGTATATTGGCATTATTATGTTCTTTTGCCATTTTTGCCATATAGGGATCGGCTGCAAGGGCGGCACGGACTCCTGGGAACTTGTTGGCAACTATGGACATTCCGATTCCGGTGCCGCATGCCAGTATCCCCTTTTCAGCCTCACCGGTGGATACCTTGCGTGCCACTTTTTCACCGAAATCTGGATAGTCGACAGAATTACCGTTATCTGTCCCGATGTCCTCAACGGAAATTCCACGCTCCTGCAGAAGAGCTTTTATCGCTTCCTTCAGTTCATATCCACCATGGTCACTGCCGACAGCTATCATTTTTCATAACCTTCTAAATCTTCTTGAAGAGAAGAGTGGCATTCGTTCCACCGAAACCGAATGAATTGCTCATTGCGAAGTTAATTTCGGCATCTCTGGGGGCATTCGGGACATAATCGAGATCACACTCGGGATCCGGCTCCAGATAATTCATGGTCGGCGTCGCAATCCCCTTGTCCATTGACATCATGGTGTACACAGCCTCAATTCCGCCGGCGGCTCCAAGCAGATGACCCGTCATCGACTTCGTCGACGAAACCATCAATTTCTTTGCATGATCACCGAAGACCTTTTTGATCGCCATTGTTTCGTACAGGTCGTTAAAGAAAGTCGAAGTACCGTGAGCATTTATGAAATCGACCTTTTCCGGCTCGATACCCGCGGTTCTCAGCGCCATCTGTATACACCGTGCGGCGCCTTCACCTTCCGGCGCCGGTTGCGTAAGGTGATATGCATCCCCGGTCAGACCGTAGCCAGCCACCTCTGCATATATCTTTGCACCGCGCTTTTTTGCAGCTTCATATTCTTCCAGAACCACAATTCCGGCCCCCTCAGACAAAACGAAGCCATCACGGTTTTTTTCAAACGGACGGGAGGCAGTTGTCGGATCATCATTCCGCGAAGAGAGAGCTTTCATGACGGCAAATCCGCCGATAGCCAAAGGTGTTACCGTGGATTCGGTCCCACCGGCAATCATCGCATCGGCATCTCCGCGCTTGATCATGTGATAGGCGTCGCCTATGGAATGCGTGCCGGTAGCACAGGCCGAGACCGAAGATACGTTAGGACCTTTTGCCCCATACTTGATGGAAATATGTCCCGGGGCCAGATTGACGATGAGCATCGGTATGAAAAACGGGGAGATTTTCTTGTATCCTCCCTCCTGGAGCGCCAGATGGTATCGTTCAATCGTAGGCAAGCCTCCCAGCCCCGCACCGACCAGGACGCCCACCCTCTCGGCGTTCTCCTCGGTTACCGTCAGACCGGAATCCTCCATGGCAAATTGAGCGGCAGCCAGTGCGTACTGGATGAAGAGGTCCATTTTTTTTATTTCTTTTTTTTCAATGAAATCCTCTGGGTTGAAATCCCTGACCTCACCGGCTATCTGGACGGGAAATTCAGTCGCATCAAAACGGGTTATCCTGTCTATGCCGGACTTGCCGACCATAAGGGCATCCCAGTTCTTCTTGTTACCCGTTCCCAGAGGCGATACGACACCGACCCCTGTCACCACCACTCTTCTCATAGATGAAACTCCTTAACTCTTATGATCCGAAAAATCTCGAAGGAATGCCTGTCCGACAATGCCGGAAAGTCATTCCTTCGAATTCATATTAGGTATGATCAGCAATATAATCGACGGCATCCTGAACGGTTTGAATCTTTTCAGCGTCCTCATCAGAGATCTCGATATCGAATTCTTCCTCAAGAGCCATTACCAGTTCCACTGTGTCGAGAGAATCAGCTCCCAGATCGTCCATAAAAGAAGCCTCACCGGTTACCTGGGCTTCATCAACACCTAATTGTTCCGCTATGATCTCTTTCACTCTCTTGTCTATTGATGACATTACTTTTTTCCTCCATTAAATTTTTATCGGTCTCTTAAGTTTTCCGAACCTTTCATTTCCTGCTTATTAGCACGAAAATCAAAAAATGCAAAAGGTATTTTTACATATACATGCCGCCGTTGACGGATAGAACATGTCCTGTAATGTATGATCCCATGCCTGATACCAAAAAAAGCACCGCATTGGCTATATCTTCCGGATTTCCGAGCCTTCCTAACGGTATCTGCTTCTGCAGTTCATCCTTGACTGAAGAAGACAGAACATCCGTCATATCGGTCTCGATAAAGCCGGGGGTTATGGCATTTACGGTAATATTTCGCCGTGCGTATTCTCTAGCTACAGCCTTGGTAAAGCCGATCAGGCCTGCTTTACTGGCACAGTAGTTTGCCTGCCCGGCATTGCCCATTTCTCCCACAACCGAACTGATGTTCACGATACTGCCGCCTTTCGTCTTACCCATCAGCTTTACCGCTTCACGCGTGCAGACGAATGCGCCTTTCAGATTTGTGTCGAGCACTACATCCCAATCCGCATCTTTCATCCGCATCAGCAGGCCGTCTCTCGTAATTCCAGCGTTATTGACAAGGAAATCAAGCCGGCCAAAGACTTCTGTCGCCTTTGCAAAGAGGGCTTCAACATCGGAGGTATTCGAGACATCCACCTTGACAGCCAGGGCTTTCCGTCCAAGAGCCATAATTTCATCCGCTGTTTTTTCGGCCCTTTCCACTGAAGTCGCAGTGACAATCACATCTGCTCCTGCCTGAGCAAGCTTTAAAGCAATCGCTTTGCCGATTCCACGTGAAGCACCGGTGACCAGTGCGACCTTCCCACTCAGATTCATGCGCCCTCCTGGACTATTGCCTTTATTCCGGCAACGTCTTCAACGTTTCCCGTTCGGACATCCTTGTCGATTCGCTTGACGAGTCCGGAAAGGACCTTGCCGGGTCCAATCTCCAAAAATCTGCTGACCCCACGGGATGCCATTTCCCTGACGGACGCATCCCAAAGAACCGGAGAACTGAGTTGTTCGACAAGAAGCATTTTGACGCGCTGGCTGTCGGAATTTGGTTTTGCCTCGACATTCGTAACAACCGGAGCTTGTAAAGGCAAAACATCGATCCCGCGCAAAGTGTCAGAGAGACGTTCACCGGCTGGTGCCATGAGACTGCAATGGGAAGGAACACTGACGGGCAGCAGCATCGCCTTTCTGTACCCGCGGCTTTTCGCGGTCTCTATGGCTCTCTGAACAGCATTTGCATGCCCGGCTATGACAATCTGGCCGGGAGAATTAAAATTTGCCGGTACGACAATCTCGCCTTGAGCCGCTTCACTACATATTTCGTGAACAACCTCGGGCTCGACGCCCAGAATGGCGGCCATCGCTCCTGTCCCCACCGGGACCGCTTCCTGCATGTATTTTCCCCGCAAGTGCACTATTTGCAGCGCGTCGCTGAAACAGATCGCTCCGGCCGCGACAAGCGCCGAATACTCTCCCAACGAATGGCCAGCGAAAAAACCCGCATCCAATCCCGTCTCGGCCTGCAAAACCCGCAATACAGCAATGCTGGACGCAAGTATCGCAGGCTGCGTATTGGCGGTAAGCTTCAGATCCTCCTCCGGCCCCTCAAAACAGAGCCGTGACAGTCTCCAACCGAGGATATCATCCGCCTCCTGAAAAACATCTCTGGCTACACGGAAATTATCGGCCAGTTCTTTTCCCATTCCGAGGTATTGTGAACCCTGCCCCGGGAATATAAAGGCATTCATGTCCGAAAATCCTCCCTTTTCTACCAACGCACCATTGTTGCAGCCCAGGTAAGGCCTCCACCAAAGGAATCAAAAACCAGTATATCGTTATCCTTGATTCTGCCGCCGCGATTTGCCTCATCCAAGGCAATGGGAATCGAAGCGGCGGAAGTATTTCCGAAACGTTCCAGATTAATGAAGACCTGTTCGTCAGTAAGCTTCAGACGCTTACCAATTGCATCTATGATCCGTCGGTTTGCCTGATGTGGAATGAACAAATTTATGTCGGCCGTTGTCATATTATTGGTTGTGAGAGCCTCATGCGCCGCTTCTTCCATGGCCCTTACGGCAAGCTTGAAGACTTCATTACCCTGCATTCTCAAAAACATCAGCTTCTCATCAAGCGTCTTCTGACCGGCCGGGTTCCTGCTGCCGCAGCCTGGCTGAATAAGGAGTTCCCAGTATGCGCCGTCGCTGTGTACATGGGTCGAGAGTATCCCCTTATCGCCCTCGGCAGCTTCAAGTACTACGGCGCCCGCACCGTCCCCGAAAAGCACACAGGTATTTCGGTCGGTCCAATCCACAATCCTTGAAAGTACTTCGGCGCCGATGACGAGGGCCTTTCTGGCTGAACCGGTCTTTATAAACTTGTCGGCAATTGAAAGACCGTAGAGAAAACCGGAACATGCGGCCGAAATGTCGAAAGCGGCTGCGTTGACGGCTCCAAGATTATGCTGCACGATGCAAGCCGTGGCCGGAAAAGGAAAATCCGGGGTTACCGTAGCTACGATTATAATATCAATCTCTTCGGCGGTTACACCCGCCATTCGCAGCGCCTGCTCGGCAGCCTTGGTAGCGAAGGTGGAAGTATATTCCCCCTCAACCGCTATCCGCCTTTCCCTGATACCCGTTCTCGCGGTTATCCACTCGTCGGTAGTATCCACAATTTTTTCGAGGTCAAAATTGGTCAAGGTCTTTTCCGGCACCGCCGAGCCGGTTCCCCTAATTCGAGAACGCATCATCACTCCCATCTTTGTCAACCGGTCGCCTGATTGTCCAAGACCTCACGCGGCTGCACGTAAACTGTATAGTTCTCTTGTAGTTTTTCAGCCATCTTCTGATTTACGCCTTTCAGGACGTAATCATGGGCAAAACGAATGGCATTTTTTATCGCTTTCGGGCTGGATCCTCCATGGCAGATCATTGCAACACCGTCTATTCCAAGAAGCGGAGCACCACCATATTCAGAGTAATCGACCTGTTTCCTGAAATTTTTGAAAGCCCGGCGAGCGAGCAGATATCCAATTTTCGAAAGAAACCCTTGTTGTATCTCTCTCTTCAGCATAGTACCGATAGCTTCTGCCAAGCCTTCGGAGAGCTTCAGCACAACATTGCCGACGAATCCGTCACAAACGACAACGTCAATGACGCCGTTGAAGATATCCCGCCCCTCGATGTATCCTACATAATTGAATGACGTGTTTTTCAGGATGGCGTTTGTTTCCCTGGTGAGCTCGTTTCCCTTGCTCGCCTCTTCGCCGTTTGAAAGGAGACCTACTTTGGGATTTCCGACATCCATCACGTACCTGGCGTATACCTCGCCCATGGTCGCAAACTGGACCAGATGTAACGGCTTGCAGTCGACATTTCCGCCCACATCAAGAACAAGGGTTTTGCCGCGGAGTGTGGGAAAAATTGTGGCTATCGCTGGACGCTCTATGCCGTTGAGCCGTTTCAGGACGAACATCCCTATGGCCATGGTGGCGCCTGAGTTCCCGGCACTTACAACGGCATCAGCCTCGCCGTTCCTGACAAGATCAAAGGCCACCCTGATGGAAGAGTCTTTTTTCTTTCTGACTGCATCGGATGCCGAATCATGCATACCCACAACTTCAGTAGCATGCTTAATTAAAATATCAAGCCCTTCACTGTCATGCTTTGCAAGCTCCAGACGCAGCCGCGCGCTGTCACCTACTACGGTGACCGGGATTCCAAACTCCCTGACAGCGGCAACAACGCCTTCTATTTCAACCGCAGGAGCGTTATCGCCCCCCATTGCATCAACCGCAACTCTCATAATAAACCTGGAATCATAATCGGATAATCGCAGACGCCAAGACTACAGTTCCTTGGTAGTCAGCACTTCTTTGCCTTTGTAGGTACCACACGAGGCACAGGCGCGATGGGGAAGCTTGGGAGCTTTGCACTGGGGACACGTCGAGACGGTGGGAGGTGTCAGAAAATCATGGGCTCTCCGCATGTTCTTGCGTGATTTAGAGGTCTTTTTCTTGGGTACTGCCATCTGTATATCTCCTTTTATTTATTTGCTTTAAAATTCTTCAAAACACCGAACTTGAAGCTTGGGCCTTCCAGCCCGCACCCGCAGTCACCGGCATTGAGATTTGCAGCACACTTGCTGCAAAGCCCCTTACACTCCTCGCGGCAGAGAGGTTTATAAGGAACTTCCATTATCAGCTGTTCTCCTATCTCGCTGGTGAAATCAATATAATCACCCTGATACAAAATTGAGATCAGGTCTTTTTCTTTCAATTCCGTTTCGGCATCAAGTGCCACACCCGATTTCTTATCACAGAAAAGGGTGAAGGTGGAATTTATATCTCTTTCGAATTCCTCAAGGCAACGCGAGCATTGCATACGCACCCTTGTGGACACATTGCCGTCAACCCTTATATGATCACACTCTCTTAACGCCGTGAGATCAATACTGATGGGAGCAGTGAAGTCACACTCACCCGAACTGCTCAAATCCGTTAACGCCGGATAGTCGCTCACAGGCTCTTCAGCGGAGAGGCTAACAGGCTTCTCCTTGATATCTTCAACTCTTAATTTCAATAATTATACCCCAACCTGTCTTGTCCAAAGCATTTTAGTATAAGGATACAGCCCTTTTTGTCAAGGGAAATAAACCTTTATACGCACGAGAAGTCCTCCGGAGAGGAAGGACTTCTCTAATATCCTATTCCAATTCTTTTTGCAAGCGGAAATGGATTTGAAATGACAGGTGAGATTTCGCGAAATTCAAGGAAGCTAAGCCATATCGCCGAGGGAAACGCCGTTTTTCAGGTAGGAAAAAACTTCGATTGCGTCAGTATTACCTTCCAGATGATAACTCTTTTCAAGCGACTTTATTACGGAAGCATATATCTCTGACAGCTCGTAACGGGCCGTGGTTAAGAACTCGTTGTAAGGCTCTTCAGGAAGAAACTCTCCCAGATATTGATCCTGTGCAGCTTCGAGGTATTTTGTCGCCGTTTTTATTTCTCCCCTCACCAGGAATTTCATACCTTGTGAAGCACTATTTCTGAAGCGGCTGGCATCAAGGTCGACCTCATCGAAATTTATCCTCAATGCCTCACCCTGTGTCAAAACAGGATTTGCACAGTGAAGTCCGGAAAATGACTTCCTGAGACGACTCAAGGTAGTCTTGAAATTTTTCTCACCGGAAAGCGAATTACAACCGGGCCATATCGCCTCAATAAGTTTCTGCCTGTGCACCCACTGGTCATAGGTGACAAGCAGACAGCAAAAAAGAAGCCTCGCCTTTTGACTCTCCCATAATATGCTAACCGGCGACCCTTTATGAAAAACGGATAGCCCTCCGAATGAGCGAATTTCTATTTTTTCTCCATCCAACACTGGGCGTTTACCTTTTTCGGTTTTCCTGTTTTTCATCCGCATAACCAGCCTATTAGTTTATTAGTGTTAATAAACCTATTTTTACACCTTTTGCGTCCTGTTCTATATAATAAAAATGGCTTTTAGTCAAACAAGAATTTCATGAAATCAAAAAAATATTTTTGCCGACCGAAACTTCGCGTGTTATTCGCTTGTTACAATAGCCATTCAAGCCAATTTCGCTCACGTTCCAGCTTATTAACATTTTGATCATTAACGTATCCGACATCGGACACAGTTGAACTATACATTAACCCCTGTTATCGACTCTCGGCGAACACACAGCTTTACTTACGGCATCACCCGGATTTGTTCCGTCATGATTGCGTAGCTGCAAAAATACCTTTTGCTAGAATTGCAAACTCATCAAGTGAGAGGGTTTCACCCCGTCGAAGGGAATCGATCCGGCAATCACGCAATATCTGCCCCAGGCGCTCCTCACTAATATTCGGAAAGGCTGATTTCAAACAGTTCCATAAGGTTTTCCGCCGTTTGGCAAAGGCACCCTTAACCACTGTA
>DATEVI010000508.1:0-2059 GCA_035281865.1 Geobacteraceae bacterium
AGGATATCTGCAAGGTATATGCGGAGAGCTTCCGTGGGGAAGGACATCTGCAAAAGATCCAGGAAGAGGCCGCGGCAATTGTCGATGCGGCGTACAAGGCGGCGGGGGTAGAGGCAAGCCGCTAGCAGCTGGCTTCAGACAAGGAGAGAAACTTTGAAGACCTATAAAGTCAGCCCCGGTCACCGGTTTCCCTTCGGTGCGACCTACGAGTCACAAGGAACGAATTTTTCGGTATGGGGCCGTTCCGCCACCAAGGTCGAACTGCTCCTCTATGAGAGGTCGGACAGCCCCGAACCTTTCCAGGTCATTGAACTCGATCCCGAGGTGAACCGGACGTTTTACGCCTGGCACGTTTGCGTGGAGGGACTGCCTCCCGGTACCTTCTATGGATGGCGCATGGACGGCCCGGGCGACACCCGGACCACCGGCCACCGATTCGATCGACATAAGGTTCTCCTGGACCCTTGGACCTTTGCCGTGACCGATGATCTATGGGACAGGAGGCTGGCCAGTCTGCCGGGCGAAAACGGTCCCTTTTCCATGAGGGGCATAGTCCTGGACGATGACCATTATGACTGGGAAGGGGACGAGCCCCTGAATCACCCGATGGAACATTCCGTCATTTACGAGATGCACGTGGGCGGGTTCACCCGGCATCCCTCCTCGCTGGTGGCCGGTCCTGGAACATTCTCGGGGGTGATGGAGAAGATACCTTATCTCAAGGCGCTGGGCGTAACTGATGTCGAACTGATACCGGTGATGGCCTTCGATGAGCAGGATGTGCCCGAAGGCGCTGCCGCGCTGGGACTGAAAAATTACTGGGGCTACAGCACCCACAGTTTCTTCTCCCCCCATCCGGGCTACTGCTGTCTTCCTGAGAAGGGGGCGCACCGCCGGGAATTCCGCGACATGGTGAAAGCCCTTCATGGGGCGGGCATAGGTGTCATTCTCGATGTGGTCTTCAACCACACGGCCGAGGGCGGTGCAACAGGCCCGACCATCAATTTCAAGGGATTGGCGAATGCCGGCTTTTACCATCTCGACCGCGGCGACCGGCGAATTTACCGCGACTACACTGGATGCGGAAATACAGTGAACTGCAACGACCCGGTGGTTTCGCGTTTTCTCGTCGATTGCCTGGAGTATTGGGTGGCGGAGATGCACGTGGACGGATTCCGTTTCGACCTGGCCAGTGTTCTCATAAGGGATCAGAACGGCGCTCCCATGTACCGTGCGCCGACGCCGTGGAACATCGAGTTTTCCAGAGTGCTTGCCAATACGAAGATCATTGCCGAAGCGTGGGATGCCGGGGGGCTTTATCACGTGGGTGATTTTCCGGGATTTCGCTGGGCGGAGTGGAACGGCAAATACCGGGACATCATCAGGCGTTTCGTACGAGGAGACGGCGGACTCATCGGAGAGGTGGCCACACGGGTGAGCGGAAGCAGCGATCTCTATGAATCTGAGGGAAGGTTGCCGGGCAACAGCGTAAACTTTGTGACCTGCCACGACGGGTTCACCCTCCATGACCTTGTCAGCTACAACGACAAGCACAACGAGGCCAACGGCGAGAACAATCGCGACGGCTGCAGCGACAATCTTTCGTGGAACTGCGGTGTGGAGGGTGAAACGGCAGACCCTGAGGTCCTGACGTTGCGGAAAAGGCAGGCGAAGAATTTTATGGCCATTATGCTCCTGAGCCATGGGGTTCCAATGATTCTAGCCGGGGACGAGGCCTTGAAAACGCAAAAGGGCAACAACAACTGTTACTGTCAGGACAACGAACTGAGCTGGTTCGACTGGAACCTGACCGGGAAGAATAGCGACATGCTGCGATTCGTCACCGGGATGATCGCCTTTCGCAGGCGACATCCCTGTCTGATGCGAAAGCATTTTCTCACCGGTAAAAAAAGGAGAGGGGCGGCCTTCCCTGACGTGGCCTGGCACGGCATAAAGCTGAATGAGCCGTTATGGAATGACCCCGAAGCACGGATCCTGGCCTATATGCTGGGAAGGCAGACAAATGAGGAGGAAGACATTCACATCATCTTCAACATGT
>DATEVI010000509.1:0-2102 GCA_035281865.1 Geobacteraceae bacterium
GTTGCCATGCGTGCACATGGCAGTCTGCTGGGATGGCACCATTACCGCCTGTGGGTGTGCCGATGCCGAAGGGCGAGGATTGATTCTTGGTCGGGCCGACCGGGACTCCCTGGCTGATGCCTGGTCCGGTGAAAAAAGGGCAAGGATTCTGAGCTCCTTCGAAAGGGGCAATCTCCCTGAAATTTGCCGCGCATGCTCGGCCTACCAGCAGGACACCATCTTCTCGAATCTCGGCTTAAAAGATATCGATCGGAATCATCCCCTTCCGATGGATTTCTATCACAAGTTCTGGGGAGCATAATCACCTGTTAATTCCATTCGAAGATTTGCCAACACGATGAACCAGTCCTGGACGAAATTTCTGCCGGTGTTCCTCCGTACGAAGGTCGAAGGCAGAGCCTATCTCCAGAATGTCGTCAGTAATACCGGCTGGCAGTTCGCCGATCACGTCCTGCGGATGGGGATTGGCCTGATCGTCGGCATCTGGATCGCGCGGTATCTGGGACCCGAGCAGTTCGGCCTGCTGAGTTACGCCCTTGCGTTTGTCGCGCTCTTTTCGACGATCTCCTCGCTAGGGCTGGACGACATCATCGTTCGTGACATCGTTCGGGATCCAAGACAGAAAGACAAGATTCTGGGCACCGCTTTTTTTTTGAAGATAATCGGCGGGGCAATCACTTTCATTGCTGCGACTGGAACCGTTCTCGTCCTGCGACCGGAGGAATCCTTGAGCCACTGGCTGGTGGGGATCATCGCCGCCGGATCGGTGTTCCAGGCGTTCAATGTTATTGAATACTGGTTTCATTCCCAGGTCGAGGCCAAATATTCGGTCTTAGCCAAAACCGCTGCTTTCCTGATCTGCTCTCTGGTCAAGGTCGCCCTCATTCTGGTTACGGCACCCCTGGTTGCTTTTGCCTGGGTTGCCCTGTTTGAGGTTGTTGTCGGTGCCGGGGGTCTGATTATTGCTTACATGTCAAAAGGGTATCGCTTCAGGGATTGGAGTGGCAGCCCGAGAAATGCATGGGGATTGTTCAAGGACAGCTGGCCGCTGATGTTTTCCGGCATGGTTATCGTGGTCTATTTGCGAATCGACCAGGTCATGCTCGGCGAAATGGCGGGAAACGAAGAGTTAGGTATCTATTCGGTGGCAGTGCGCCTCGCTGAGGTTTGGTTTTTCATTCCGACCATCATTTACTGGTCGGTTTTTCCAAGCATCGTGGAGGCGAAAAGAACCAGTGATGAGCTTTTTTACGAAAGACTGCAGAAACTCTATAATCTGATGGCGCTGACGGCCTACGCGGTGGCCGTCCCCGTGGCGTTCCTGGCGCAGTGGCTGGTGCCGACCCTGTTCGGGGAAGCCTATGCCAGAGGCGGTCTCATGCTGGCAGTTCTGATCTGGGCGAACATCTTCATGAGTCTAGAAATGGCCAGAACCTCCTTTTTGAACGCTATGAACTGGACCCGGATCCATCTTGTGACTGTATCCCTGGGGTGCGCCCTAAATATAGTTCTCAACTACTTCCTGATCCCCATTTACGGCGGCATGGGAGCGGTGATCGCTTCGCTCATCGGATATTGGTTTGCAGCACACGGGTCGTGCTTTTTATTCAAGCCGCTTTTCAGGACCGGTTTCATGCTCACCAAGGCGTTGGTTTATCCGAAAATATGGTGATCAGGCAGACTCGCTATATGACAGGACCCGGCATGGTCGAAAAAATTCTCCACAACAACCAGCTGCTAGCCCTCATTGTTTCGCACCGCTTCAGCGAAGCCGGCATACACTTCTTCACCCCTGACGACCTCTCCCAGCAACTCGCCTATATGCGCCATCCGGTCGGCAAGAAGATCGCTCCGCACATTCACAACCTGGTGCCGCGAGAGGTTCACTATACTCAGGAGGTTCTCTTTATCCGCAAGGGGAAGCTGCGGGTCGACTTTTACGATGAAGAGCGAAACTATCTGAAAAGCAGAGTTCTGGAAGGGGGCGACACCATCCTTCTTGCTTCCGGTGGCCACGGCTTTGAAATCCTGGAAGAGGTGGAAATGATAGAGGTGAAGCAGGGACCGTATGCGGGCGACCACGACAAGACGAAGTTCGAAGG
>DATEVI010000510.1:0-4181 GCA_035281865.1 Geobacteraceae bacterium
AGAAACACCAGGAACGCAGACCCCACATGAAAGGCCAGGTTCCCTATGTGGTAGCCAAACGGACTCAGGCCGCCGATGGCATAATTGACGGCATAACTTGATACAACCAGCGGGCGGTAGTGCCCTGCCTCGTATGGATTAGCAGCAAGCATCCGGGGATTCACAAAGAATTCAGGTATATTTTTCAGAGTTCTGATGTTCTCGTTCAACTCGACATAAGTCTGGTCGTCATACTGGAAAGGATTACTGAAGCTATTCCAATAGATCCCTGTACCCAGCAGGATAAAAAGACCCATGATCATCAGGGCGCTGTCACTCCACTTTTTTATCCATCCGCATTCCATTTTCATATTCCTGTAATCCCTGCGACGATTAACTCTAACCCTTGAGTTGTTTCCTGACATTATCAATATCTGAGATATTTCTGTCAACAGGCAACAAGTATTTCAATAATCACAAGCGTAATTCCTGTTGACAGCAATATATGATCCTGCTACCTTTACCTCGAAAAACATGTACCTGGTGTGATGTTTCATTTTGTCCTCGGTTCTTATATGAAAAATCATGTCTTAATTTCTGTGGTTGCAGGCATTATTATATCTATAGCCGGACTTTATTTTGCCTTTCGCAATGTCCCCCTTAATGATCTATTGTTTTATCTCGGATCAATTAACTATCTGTGGCTGTTTCCGGCGATGCTGCTCGTACTGCTGAGTTTTTTTATCAGAGCGGTCCGGTGGCAGTTCATTCTGGCATCGAATCACAAAGTTGGTATCTGGAGGGCCTTCCATCCAATGATGATCGGTTTTATGATCAACTGTATTCTCCCGGGAAGAGTTGGAGAGATTGCCCGTCCCATCATTCTGCAAAAAAAAGAAAAAATACCGTTTGCAGCCGGCATTGCTACTGTGGCTGTGGAGAGATTGTTTGATGTCATCGCCTTAGTCTCATTTGCAGTGATTACCTTTGTCACCATTGAAATTGATCCACAGGTGGAAATTGTATTTGGAGGCTTTCTATTGAATCGAACAACGCTGGAAGTTCTCTTTAACAGGATTATACTAATGGGAGGGCTTTTAATCACCGCGATAATTTTAGTCAGCATCTCCAGAATACGTCAGGGAATCCATCGGTCTATTCTATTTATTCCTTCCCTGATCTTTTTCGCCGGAGAGCCGGTTAAAGCGAAAATCACCGAAAAATTATGCCAGCCGCTGGTTCGATTTGTTTACAACATTGCTTCAGGATTTAATCTGATAAAATACCCCAAAAAAATATTCATTTGTACGGTATATTCTTTGATAGTCTGGATAACTGCTGCTTTATCCTGGTATGTGTTCAGCCTCGGAAGCCCCGGAATTCATCTGACCTATGCGGAGATGTATGCCGTCATGGTCATTATCATGCTGTTCATTGCCCTGCCTTCGGTCCCAGGCTTCTGGGGATTGTGGGAAGCTGGCGGCGTCTTTGCCATGTCGTTGTTTGGTATCCCGGCAAATGCAGCAGCAGGTTTTACGCTGGCCAACCATGCCCTGCAAGTATTACCGGTGATTATTGTGGGGCTTATTTCAGCCATTATCACCGGTGTAAACATCCGGCAGGTTTCAAATGAGGAATAATACGTCTTATCAATACTCCTGTAATCAATAACGCAAACACTCCACCAGTCAGGATGCTGATCGTAATTCCCTCTTTCCACCGCATGGGGCGGAATTCCAGTGTTAAATGATGCGAACCGGGAGGGATGGAAAGCCCCATAAGCGCCAGGTTTGTGCGATAAAGAGGTGCTTCTTGTCCATCAAGTCTTGCCCGCCAACCGGGATGCCAGACTTCGCTCAGGACCAGGTACCCCCCTGTGGGACGATTGAGATTGACCTCCAGATTGCCGTGTCTGGCCTCACTGATTTCGACTCCATCGCTTCCCTTCCTGCCGGGGTTTGTCAGATCTTTTATTTCGCCATCCACCACCGCCACAGAGGAAAGATCGTGCTGCTGCATTTGGCTGATCAAAGCCTCCTCTCCATCAGCCCGGATTACTCTG
This sequence comes from Geobacteraceae bacterium, assembly GCA_035281865.1. Lineage (GTDB taxonomy): Bacteria > Desulfobacterota > Desulfuromonadia > Geobacterales > Geobacteraceae > CAIWTU01. Next base: position 2,042 of record DATEVI010000510.1, read on the forward strand.
TCTGTCCAGAAGGCCCGGGGAAGGAAATGACGATTGCGATAGAGATAGATGTCGGTCCGCATCGCTCCCCGGTAGAAGACGAATGCCGGCTGATCCCGGAAGACTTCTGTAAGTTCAAAGTGGCCGCCGGGCAGCTCCAGTGGTGTAGGAGAGAGCAGGTACTTCACATTGAGAGCGTCCAGCATATCCGTCCGGGCCGTCAGGCGGAAGAGTGAAGGGCCAGGATTGGGATTCAGGTCATTCCAGACCCGCGCGGTGGTGCGCTCGATTTTGCCCCACCGCAACAGATCAAAGTATGCGTTATAATGCCGGTAATTGAAGGAATCATAGCCCGTTACCATCTGAAGCCCCATCGGTGCTGCCCAGCCGTAGGAGACGGTCGGACGGAAAAGCGGAGCGACCCGGAAGAGGGAGTGGTCCTGAGACAGGTATCTCTGGTATGCGGTGTGCGGCACCGCCGTTTCGTGCGGAACCATCGTGAGGTATCGCCAAGCGTAGCTTATCCCCTCGACGGATATCAGGGTGATTATCATGACGGACAGGAGGGGAGCAAGTTTGAATCCTGCTATTTTCAGTTTCAGCCGCTCCATGAGCGTCTCCAGGCCGATGCCAGCCAGAGCTATGCCAAAAAACGTGTTGAGGAAAAGAAACCGTCCGGGGATGCGGAAGAGCTTGAATCCGGGCAGATAGTCATAAATTAAGTGAATGACCGGGCTATCCATTGACAGGAGCACAGTAGCCGCGAAACTCACCGCCAGATACTTCGTGTCCGCCCGTCTCCACCCCAATACTGTCCCCACTACTGCCAGTAGCAGAGGAATCAGACCGAAATAGGCGGCGTCTTCCCATAACTCCCGGCGTTGGTAGCTCCCGTCCAGAGGCGTTCCCAGCACCTCTGGAAAGAAAAACGTGAGGAGATGCCGGGGTTCAATAGAATGACCGCCGAGGAAGAAAAGATAGTCGGTCTGGCTGCGGGAGATCAGCGTAGCCTCAGCCGCCAGCGGCCAGAGGAGATAAGCGGAGAAGCCGACTGCCAGGACAGCGCCAATCGTCAGATACAAACCCAGTGGCCCCAGCGCTCCGGTATTTTTTGTCCGAACTTGCCTGACCACGTGGATCAGAAGCCAGGCCAGCAGGAACCAGAAAGCGTAGTAGAGGAGTTGCAGGTGGCCGGTGTGAAGGCAAAGCCCGCCGGCGGCGGCCAGTATCAGTGATGAAGCGAGGGACGGCTTCCTCACTAGATAAAATACCGCCGCAAAGAGCAACGGCAGGCAGACGATCACCGTGATGTTGGGGAGCCATCCGGCATAGACGGCGACAATCAGCTTGAAACTGAAAAGTCCCGCCGCTGCCATCATCAGACGTGGCCAGAGCCCCAGCCCCAATGATGCGCCAACGGCATAGTAAGCCAGCCCGGAGACCAGGAAGTGGAGAAAGAAGGTCCCCCCCACAGCCGCCAGCGGAGGGAAGAGGTAGAAGAGGAAGTGGAGAGGATAGGTGAATTGGGATTGAGGGTTTATCAGTCCGGCGTAACCGGAAAATTGATCATTCCGCCAGAAGGGGATCCCCTGACCCTGATGGATGGAGTCGTAGAGGACCTGTTTGGTTGAGACATGCTCGGCGATGAAGTCAGAATGCGGCGAGTAAGGGGTTTTTCCCGGTTCCCAGAGAAAACCGTATCCCGCCACCGCCAGAAGAAGGATTAGCGCCATCGATTTCCAGAAGTCCTTACTCATCAAACAGGAGGCCATGACCATTCCTTCTCTAACAGGTTGAGAATCCATCTCTCCGGTGGAAACATTATAGGGGATTTGCTTTGTACGATCAAGGATTGAATAGAAATCAACCACTCACACTTCGAGCTAATTTCCTGTTGACGGCTAAATATCGTTCTGCTATGTTAACATTCATGAAGCAAATTCCCAGTGCGTACGGCGAGGACAGGCCATTCTGCACGGAGTCCTGTTTATCGTGCTGTTGCTAGGAGATGATCCGGGTCAGGGGCATAATATTTTCATGGCGGTTTTTCATCCACATCTATGAATGTCAGGGCTCTTCAGCGGCTTGACCGGTGGCTGGGTGTTCCACTCTGCTTAGTGCTCACCGTAGTGCGTGCTTTCTTCGGCCGTTCGGCGCCGGT
>DATEVI010000511.1:0-3958 GCA_035281865.1 Geobacteraceae bacterium
TTCGGCACGGCCCAACTCTTCAGCACCCCATCCATCTCCAGGCGGAAGTCGTAGTGGAGCTGCCTTGCCGCATGTTTCTGGACGACGAAGATCCCTTTTCCTTCTTCGGCCCCCTTCTCCCCGAAAGGCTCGGGAGTGTGGCTGAAATTCCTCTTTTCATGGTATTTTTCCAGGGAGCCTGAATCATTTTTCGGCGTCATGCAAAATCTCCATTCTAATCAGAAAAGGCAGTGCAGACAAAAATATACTTCACCGCCGGCCAAGCCGTGCCGCCTCATACGTCAGGAGCGGCCTCGGTGTCAGGTACTTGGGCAAGCGCAGCAGGGTCACGTCCCCGGGGATCTCCAGTTCGTCATAGAGCCGCTCGCAGTCGTGGATATAGCTCTTGGAGAGGTGCATCGGCAGGAAAAAGGGGGGTCGAAGCCTGTCCAGCAGGTAACTGACGTCGCTCGTGCAGAGGTGGGACGATACGCGGGCCTTATCCCTGTCCCCGGCCAGGAAGGAACATTCGCAAACCAGGAGGGTGACGCCGCGAAACAGGGTGCAGACCTTGTCCAGGTTTTCCTCGGTGAAGCCGATGTCGGTCACATAACCGATACTGGCAGGAGGCTGCTCTTTGCGGATGCTTTCATACAAGTGCCCCACATCCTCCACCGGCTCTTCCTCCACACTTCCATCCCTCATTCGCAAAACCAACAGCGGTTCCCCCGGCAGGCCGCCGTGATAGAAACGCTTTTTCAACTGCCGCAGCCAGGGGCCCCCGACAAACCCTTCACGCCTGATTTTCTCCTCATCTATCAGAAAAGATGGGCGTTCGGTAATCCTGAATATCAGGACCGGGATTTTGTGATCACAGAGGTCGGCCTCCACCTGGAGGAAGTCGTTGCGGTAAATGACCTTGTTATGGCGGGGCAGCTCCCCTGCGGAACGGCAGGGGAAGCCTTCCGGACCGGGAAAAAGAAATGTTGCGATGGCGTCGTGATGCACTTCATGGACGCGGAAAGAGCACCAATACGGTTCAGTGAGGTTCCAGTCATAACTGCGGAATTTCGCAGTCATCTTTTCCGCTATGCCGGGCGGTCCGAACAACTCCAGGGTTCTCGGGGAGACGTGATTGTGGCGGATGACTGTATCGAGGCCCATGAAGTGGTCCATGTGGGCATGCGTTACAAACAGCACGTCGATGGATTTCATGACCCGCTTGGCCAGATGATGCACCCGGCCGCAATCGATCAGGATTCCCCGCCCGGTCGGCCGGATGTTCAGCAGCAGCACCGGGTCGTCGAGCAGACCGGCGAAAAAGGCGGGTTCAATGGTGCGGAAAGGGATGTGGGGGCTCATCTCACCCCTTCTTCAGTATTCGCGCCACATCCTTTGCGTGATAGGTAAGGATCAGGTCCGCGCCGGCCCGTTTGAACGAAAGCATGGTTTCCATGACCACCCGCTCCTCGTCGATCCAGCCGTTCTTCGCCGCTGCCTTCACCATGCTGTACTCTCCGGAAACGTTGTAGACCGCCACCGGCAGGTTGAATTCGTTCCTCACCTCACGAACGATATCCAGGTACGGAAGACCCGGCTTGACCATTATGATGTCCGCCCCCTCCTCTACATCCATGGCGGCTTCCCGGATCGCCTCAAGGCGATTGGCCGGGTCCATCTGGTAGGAACGGCGGTCGCCGAACTGCGGGGCCGATTCTGCCGCCTCACGGAACGGTCCGTAGTAGCCGGATGCATACTTCACCGCATAGCTCATAATCGGCACTTTGGCAAAGCCGTTGCCGTCCAGGGCTTCGCGTATGGCCCGCACCCGTCCGTCCATCATGTCCGACGGGGCCACCATGTCGGCTCCGGCGCGGGCGTGAGAAAGGGCCTCCCTGCACAGGAGTTCCAGAGTGGCGTCGTTGTCGACGTCACCCTCCTTGATGACCCCGCAGTGACCGTGGCTGGTATATTCACACATGCAGACATCTGTTATGACCGCAAGCCCCGGAACCTGCTTTTTCAGCTCCCGGACGGTGTCCTGTATAATCCCCTTCTCGTCGTAGGCGCTGCTGCCCACCGAATCCTTGAAATCGGGGATGCCGAACAGGATGACCGCGGGGATTCCCAGTTCATACACCTCCTGGGCCTCGGCCACGATATTGTCAACCGACTGCTGATAAACGCCGGGCATCGAGGAAACCTCTCTCCGGATGCAGCGACCGAAAGTGGCGAACATGGGATAGATGAGATCATTCACCGACAGGGAGGTTTCGCGCACCATCCCGCGGAAGACCTCCTTGCCCCTGATTCTGCGCGCCCTGTATGTGGGAAAGAACATGGGAACCTCCGTTTTAAGTATGCTTCAGCCTTCAGCCTCAATCCCTGAGCAGTTACACTGATTAAGTATACTTATCTTGTCGTGGATATAAAGGGAATTTTTGGTGGGAGCGGGCTATTACAGGTTGAGATGATGGGATCGGGAGATGCGCGAAGGAACTGCGCCGGAAAGGCGAAAAGCCGGGCGCCTCATGTCATGATTGATGTTTCGGCAACCCGGCTTCCTGCCGGTTCCAACGATGTCTGACTAATTCTATATTATTTTGACCTTGTGTGCGGCCTCCTCAGCCCTCTGCCGCGCCTCGTCGGTATCCTTGCCGAGCGACAAAGCTACGCCCATGCGTCGGCCGGGTCTGGTGTCCGGCTTGCCGAACAGGCGCAGCTTGGTTTCAGGGACCACAAGGGCGTCCTCCAGCCCTTCAAACGCAACCTCCGTCGCCACTTCCCCGGCAAGTATGACGTGGGATGCGGCAGGCGCAAGGTTTACTACCTCCGGCACCGGCAAGCCGAGAATCGCCCGCACGTGCAGTTCAAATTCCGAAAGGTTCTGGGATACCATGGTAACCATGCCCGTGTCGTGGGGGCGCGGAGAGACCTCGCTGAAGAAGACCTCGTCACCTTTTATGAAAAGCTCGACCCCGAAGATGCCGTATCCGCCCAGGGCATCGGTAACGGCCTTCGCCTGGCGTTTCGCTTCCTCCAGTGCTGCCGGAGTCATCGGCATCGGCTGCCAAGACTCGTGGTAGTCGCCTTTTATCTGGATGTGGCCGATGGGAGGGCAAAATCTCGTTCCGCCCGCATACCTGACGGTCAGGAGGGTAATCTCATAGTCAAAGGGGATGAATTCCTCGATGATCACCTTGTCGGCGGCGCCGCGTGTGCCTTCGACGGCATATTTCCATGCCTTGTCGATGTCCGACGACTCGCGCACAAGGCTCTGACCCTTGCCCGACGAACTCATGGTAGGCTTCACCACGCAGGGCAGGCCGATCTGTTCGACACCTTTTTTGAAATCCTCCGGATCCGAAGCGAAGAGGTACTTGGCCGTGGGCAGCCCCAGTTCCTCGGCAGCCAGCCTTCGAATCCCTTCCCGGTTCATGGTGAGGTTCGTGGCACGGGCGGTGGGAATGACAGTAAAACCTTCGCGTTCCAGTTCGAGCAGGTATGGCGTGTCGATTGCTTCGATCTCCGGCACTATATAGTGCGGCTGTTCGAGCCTGATCACCCGACTCAGTTCATCCCTGTCCAGCATGTTCACCACATGGCTGCGATGGGCCACCTGCATTGCAGGTGCGTCGGGATATCTGTCCACCGCAATTACTTCCACCCCAAGCCGTTGCGCCTCAATGACGACTTCCTTGCCCAGTTCACCCGAGCCGAGAATGAGCAACTTCGTTGCATTTTTCTTCAATGGTGTGCCGATCATTTTACCAATCCTCCCCTCTTTTCATGCGACGTTCAAAGATTTCTAGTTTATGTTAATCTCGAACTGTTCCTGATGGAAGCCCGGCTTAGCCCGCACCGTAATCCTCTTTTTGAAACGTTTTTCCAGGTCTTCCAGCCCCCGTCTTTCCTCGTCATAGAGCAGGTCGGCCACCTGTGGATGGACGGTCAGCATAACCTTTGTGCCCCGCAGGTC
>DATEVI010000512.1:0-3601 GCA_035281865.1 Geobacteraceae bacterium
GGCCTGATACGGGGTGTATGATGTGTAGAATTCGGCCCTTCCCGCCAGATGGTCCACCACCGCCGGAATGAAATGATCGTAATAGCCGCCTCCGATGAAGTTCGCGGTTCTCGGGCCGTTTCCGTCGGCCAGTTCCTCCATGTGGCGCATGAGTTCCAGCTCCGATTTCCCCGGCGGAATCTCGAACGAGCGGGCGCGCAACTCGGGGGGGATGACGCCGAACAGATCCCCGATGTCATCCACCCCGATGCGATCCAGCATCTCCCGTATCTCTTCAGGCGTGTTCGGACAGTAGTCGGCACGGCTCATTGCAGTCCCTGCACATATTCATCGTATTGAGCGCGATTCAGCAGTTTTTCCACCCCTTTCGCGTCGGTGATTTCGATTTCGGCCAGCCAGCCCTTGTCCTCCGGGCTCTCGTTGATGATTTCCGGGTGCGTGTCGAGTGTTTCGTTTACGGCAACGACCTTGCCCGCAAGCGGCGCGTAGATGTCGCTGGCCGCCTTGACCGATTCGATTCCTGACAGGACCTCGAACTGCTTTACCTCCCTGCCCAACGGGGGAAGTTCAACGAAGGTAATGTCGCCGAGCTGACCGACTGCGTATTCGGTGATGCCGATCACCCCGATCGAACCGTCGATCCGTATCCATTCATGTTCTTTCGTGTATAGAGTCTGCATGATGCACCCCCCCTGGATTTCAATGAAGCGGCCGGCAGCCAGCCGCTAGCTGCCAACTGCCAAAACCTGCTTCCTCAACGACCCGCCCCTGTAGAACGGCAATTCGACCACTACAGCTTCCATGCTCACAGCCTCGTGCCGTATGACGAGGGGAGTGCCGGTTGCTGACGCTTCGGGTCTGACATACCCCATGCCGATACCGCAGCCGAGCATGGGAGAGAAGACGCCGCTGGTAACACGTCCAACCACTTGACCACCATAATATATTTGGTAATCATGGCGCGGAGAACGGCGCGAATTGACCCGAAAGGCCACCCTGATGCGGGAGAGGCCGTCCTGTTGTTGCCTGATGAGAACATCCCGGCCGACGAAATCCTTACCGAAATCGACGAACTGCACAAGGTCCGCTTCCAGGGGTGTTATTGTCCCATCGATATCGCTGCCGTAGAGGCAGTACCCCATCTCCTGCCGCAGCACGTCCCGAGCCCCGAGTCCAGCCGGTTTCACCCTATCGTCGGAAAGGAATCGTCGCCAATATTCGGATATCACGTCATTTGAGGCATATATTTCATAGCCGAGTTCCCCGGTATAGCCGGTCCGGCTGACAAGCGCCTCCTCTCCGAAGATATCCATTTTCCTGAAGCCGAAATATGGGATACCGGCTGCGCTTATTCCGCAAACCTTTTCCATGACCTCCCTGGCCAGAGGGCCTTGAATATCCAGTTTCCCGGTTTCCAGGGAAATATCTGTCAAGACATGATCGCCCTTCAGTCCGGAGCGGATTGTTTGAAAATCCTTGTCCGTGGTTCCCGCATTCACTACGATCATGGCTTCATCATCAGAAAGACGAAAGATTACCAGATCGTCAACAATGCCCCCCGCATCATTCAACAGAAATCCGTATCGGCCGCGTCCGACCGGGATCGTTTCCAGCCTGCACGAGAACAGTCTTTCAAGGCCGCTTGCGGCAAAATCACCTCGGAAAAGGAATTCTCCCATGTGGCAAGTGTCGAACAGGCTCGCGCTATCCCGGCACCACACCGATTCGGCGAGTATCCCGGAATACTGTATAGGCATGAGCCATCCGCCGAAAGGAGCCATTTGAGCCCCGAGCTTCCGGTGTTCTTGGAGAATAGGTGTTTGTTTCATATCCTGCATGGCACCCTTTCGTAATCTCTCATGATAATTTTCGGCAATGGTCGCAACCTTCCGAAACAGGCTTTCTTCGGAGTTTATCCCGAGGCAGGAAAAAATCAAGATTTATCTCCTCGGATGTTGCTGCGGGACTCGGAATAAACTAATATCCCATCTCCCATCCCGTCTTCGGGCGACCTCGGCATATTAGTTTCTTACCAGCTCGCCTAATAAAAAGGCCGCCCATCACTGGCGGCCTCTTCATTACCGGTCCGTTCCATAGCAGCCACGGTCGAGTTCTGACACACTAATCGATCGTAAGCGCCACATACAGTGTGGCGTCACCGCGCTGGAGCAGCATTCGCACAACGTCCCCCCTTTTCAAGGAAGAAACTGCCCTTTCAAAAGCCGGGACCGCATTTATCGCAGTTTCGTTAACCTCTTTCACGACATCTCCGGGAGCAATCCCCGCCTCGTCGGCCGCACTGCCGGGCTTGACCTCGGTCACCGCGACGCCTTTTGTGTCTCTGATCCCAAGTTGCTCCGCCAGGGATGGGGTGATTGCGGTAACGGTGATGCCCAGTTTGTCCTTGGTGACTGCGGTCTCTTCTCCACCCGTGCTTTCCTTCATCATTTCTATGACGACCGTTTTTTCCAGTCTTTTGCCGTTTCTCACTATCACCACTTTGACTTTCCTGCCTACCGGAGCTGCGGCAACCAGGCGCGGCAACTCATTCATCTCCCTTATTTTCTTTCCGTCGAATTCAGTAATGATATCGCCGTTTTTCAACCCAGCCTTCTCTGCCGGGCCATCCTTTACAACATCCGAGACAAGGGCGCCGGACTCCTCTTTCAGGCCGAACGACTTCGCCAGGTCGGGGGTAATGGATTGAACGACCACTCCGAGCCAGCCCCTGGTCACTTTTCCCTTTTCTTTCAACTGGGTAATGATGGCTTTTGCCATATTGACCGGTATGGCAAAGCCGATCCCTTGCCCCCCGGCTACGATCGCAGTGTTGATTCCGATTACCTCCCCGTTGGCGTTTAACAGCGGTCCTCCCGAATTGCCGGGGTTTATGGAGGCATCGGTCTGGATAAAGTCATCGTATGGTCCGCTACCGATCACCCGCTCCTTGGCGCTCACAATTCCGACGGTTACAGTCTGTCCGAGCCCGAAAGGGTTCCCGATGGCCATTACCCATTCTCCGACTTCCACGGTATCGCTGTTACCCATCTTCGCCACCGGCAGATGGTCCTTTGCGTCGACTTTCAACAGTGCAAGATCGAGCTTGTCGTCCCAGCCTTTTATTTCGGCCTTGAATTCCCTGGCATCGGAGAGTTTCACCTTTATCTCGTCAGCCCCCTCCACGACATGGTAATTGGTGATGATATAACCGTCATCACTGATGATGAATCCCGAACCAAGACTGCGTGAGGTGTAGGGACGCTGGGGCATATGTTCAAAAAAGCGCTCGAAGAACTCTTCGAAAGGGTCCCTGCCGTGGGGACTCGACGGTGAACGCCTACTCGGCGTTTTAGGTTTTACGACTTTTGCAGTACTGATGTTTACCACCGCAGGCTTGCTCTTCTTGGCGAGTTCCGCAAAATCGGGTGTAACGGCTTTTGCGAGGGCGGAGCCGCCTAACAGGACTAAGAAACAGGCGGCAAGCGAAATGAGTCGCACGATTCTTGCCATACTAACCTCCCGTGTTGATTGCACTTTTCAGTCCGCGCGGGAGTCCGGCATTTGGAGGAAAAAGGTAAAAAGAACCCATCAATGGCAGCCT
>DATEVI010000513.1:0-7628 GCA_035281865.1 Geobacteraceae bacterium
GTATTTTCGCTCCGCCCCGCCAACACTTCCCGTTCCCGTCGAAGGAGTCCGGGCTTCGGGACTTGTTGATACGTGGGGGGCGCCGAGGAGCGGGGGCCGTCGCCACGAAGGGATAGACATTTTCGGCAAGAGGGGCACAAAAATCTGCAGCACAACGGAGGGCGTCGTTACGACCGTGGGAGATAATCGTCTTGGCGGTCACTGCGTCTGGGTCATGGGACCGGGCGGGTACTTGCATTACTATGCGCACCTTGAAAAATATGGAGACGTGAAGCGGGGCCTGCGAATTCGCCCAGGCCATTTCATCGGCACTGTCGGTGATTCCGGCAATGCGAAAGGCACACCTCCGCACCTCCACTATGGAGTCTACAAACTCATCGGCGGAGCGAGCAATCCTTACCCTCTGCTAAAACCGAAGAGCAGACTCTGAATGGTGCTTGCTATGCGAGAGTGCGAGAGAAGTTCAGGGCTATACTTTGAAAATAATGCGCGCCTCCGCTGTCGCAAAGGCGCAGAAATGGGATTTCTAAAGTCGATATCAGGCACGGAGGAGAATGTGGGAGTACCTTGGGACGCTCTTGTCTTTTTATCTATTGGCTAAATTAAATAAATAGACAAGAGCGTCCCGCTGGCCCCTCCTACCTGCCCCCGTGACTGTGAATGCAAGCCATTGCAAATCCTCCGGAAACATACTATAACCTCCCCATGTCCAAAGAAAATCGCTTCGATACCCCCTTTACCGCCGCCCTCGCCTTGCGGGAAAAGCATATCCTTCAGAATTACCACCCAAACATAGCCGTGCACAAATGGTTCGCCAGGCGGCCCGGCATGTCGTTCCACGGCATCATCATTTCCGAACCCAGCGAAAAAACCGCTTCGAGAGGCTTACCATTCCTCCAACAACCTGAAAGGGGTAACAATTTCCGACCCCTTCCTGGGAAGCGAAACGCCGCTCATCGAGACGAACCGGGTCGGATGCGATATAAACCCTAAACTTTCACAAGCAGGAGTGCCCCCTTCTCCGTTCAGAAAGGATTTGCACATGTTAAAACCAGGTGTACACCACGCTCGAATGGGCCTGTTTTTTATGGCAATTGCCGGTTTGCTGATGGCCCCGCCTGCTGCCGTCTCGGAGGTTATCCGGATTGGAGGTACCGGGTCCGGACTTGGTACGATTCGCTTGTTCACCGCCGCATTTGAGAAAAAGCATCCGGGCATCAAGGTCAAAGTCCTGCCGAGCATCGGCAGCAGTGGTGCCATCAAGGCGGTATCGCAAGGCGCCTTGGACATTGGACTCATCAGTAGACAATTTAAAACTGAAGAACTTAAACTGGGTTTGAAGGTTGTTGATTACGCAAAGACCCCTTTTGTTTTTGTTACAGGGAAAAAAGTCAACATTACCGGCTTGAGCCATGCAGAACTCGTAAAAATATATAAGGGGGAAATGAAGACATGGCCGAATGGTGACCGTGTCCGCGTGGTACTTCGGCCGGCGGCAGATGCCGACACTATTATAGTCAGAGATATATCCTCCGAAATGAGTGCCGCCATGGATGCCGCATTGTCACGTGAAGGGATGCTGATGGCATTGACTAACCAGGAAGCCCTCGACATCATTGAAAAGACGCCGGGTTCAATCGGGTTTTCCTCGCTGGCCCAGATCAAGACCGAGAATCGCCCCCTGAAAATGCTCTCGTATAACGGTGTGCACCCCGGCACGAGAAGCCTCGCAAACGGAACCTATCCCCTTTCCCTAAAGCTCTCTCTGATAACAAAACCGGAACGCTCTCCCGCAGTCAGGCACTTCATTGATTTTGTACGGTCGCATCAAGGGAACATGATATTGGAAAAGTCGGGGAATGTACCAATCGGATCCAAGGGGAGAGAATGAGTCAGACCGCAGACAAAAGCTCCACTCGCATCATCACCTGGCTTGCCGGTATCATCCTGGGGATTGTGGTAATTATTTTCCCTCTGGGATATTTCGTGATTTCATACCAGTACACCGTTGGGAGTCTTGAGACCGAAGCCGAAATCAACTCAGGGATTATTTCCCAGATCATCAGCGCGAATCCCGACATGTGGCAATTTGAGAAGGTGAGGATCGAAGAATACCTTTCCCGACGTCCCCGTAAAGGCCACGCCGAATCTCGCCGTGTATTGAATGGGCGCGACGAACTTATCGGGGAGAGCACGGATACCCTTCATGCTCCAGTGATAACGCGGTCAGCCAGGCTTTTTGATTCGGGGGCGGTTGTCGGCAGATTGGAGGTTTCCCGCTCTCTGCGGCCTTTGCTGATAAGGTCCGCACTGCTGGGCCTGGTCATGCTGCCGCTTGGCGCAGGAGTGTTCCTGGTACTGAGAATAATTCCGATTCGAACCATTCGGCGGAGAGTTGAAGATGCGCTCAATAAAGAACGGGACACGGCCAAGCGGTACCTCGATATCGCGGGGGTGATGCTTGTCGCAATTGACGCGGGGCAAAGAGTCACGATGATCAACCGTAAAGGATGTGAAGTATTAGGGTATCCTGAACAGGAATTACTTCATAAAAACTGGTTCGATTATTTTGTCCCCGAAAAAAGCAGGGACGAGGTCAGAGAGGTTTTTGCGCAGTTGTCCCAAGGCAGGCCGGGACGGTATACCCAATTGGAAAGTCCCGTCCTAACCATGGATGGCGACGAGCGGGTCATTGAATGGCATCATATCCTGTTGACCGATGCGGAAGGCGAATACGCCGGCGTACTCAGTTCAGGGGAGGACATTACCGAGCGCAAGAGCCTCGAAGCGCAACTCCGCCATGCCCAAAAGATGGACGCGATCGGACAGCTTGCCGGCGGCGTGGCACACGATTTCAACAACATCATTACCGTGATCATCGGCTACTGCAGTTTGATTCAGATGCAGATGGGCGAAGAAGACCCGCAGCGCTTGAATATCAACCATGTGCTTGCGGCGGCTGAAAGGGCGGCCAACCTGACCCGCAGCCTCCTCGTGTTAAGCCGGAAGGAGGCCATTAATCCCCGGAAAGCCGACCTTAGCGGGATCGTCACGAATGTGGGAAAGTTCATCAGAAGAATCATCGGTGAGGATATCCGGTTCAAGACTGTGTTGAGCAAAGTACCCTTGGAAGTCTACGTCGATAGCGGACAGATCGAACAAGTCCTTATGAATCTGAGTACCAACGCCAGGGACGCCATGGATAAGGGCGGAATTCTGGTCATCGAGACGTCATTACATGAGATTGATACCGCGTTCGTCCAAGCCCACGGCTATGGCTCTCCCGGTAACTACGCCCTGATCACGGTATCGGACTCCGGCAGGGGTATGGATGAAAAGACCCGGAAAAGGATCTTCGAGCCTTTTTTCACCACCAAGGAGGTGGGAAAGGGCACGGGACTTGGTTTGTCAATCGTATATGGTATCGTCAAGCAACACGGCGGCTTAATCAATGTTTACAGTGAGCAGGGGAAAGGAACTACCTTCAGGATATATCTCCCGTTAATCAAACAAAAACAGGCGGCTGATGATGAAATGCCGGTTTTGTCCCTCCCGAAAATTGGAACTGAAACGATTCTTGTGGCGGAGGATGATACGTCCGTGCGTAGACTCGTTGAGTCAATTCTCAGGAAATTCGGTTACGAGGTACTCCTCGCCAGGGACGGTCAGGATGCAGTGGAGAAGTTCTCGGCGAACAGGGAGAGGATTCAACTTATCCTCATGGACATTATCATGCCGAGGAAGAGCGGCAGGGAGGCCTACGACGAGATCAGGAAACTCGATCCCGGCATAAAGATTCTGTTCACCAGCGGTTATACCGCGGGCATCATCCGGAGCCGGGGAGAAATTGAGGAAGGAATGGAACTTATCATGAAGCCCGTGCAACCCCTGGAGATGTTGGGAAAGATTCGCGAGATTCTTGACGGGAGGTGATTCCGGTGATCATTATTTATTGATTCCCCTGTCGAGCAACCTTCATGACGATCATGGTCACGTCATCCTCCAAGGCGGTAGTGCCGGCAAATGCCGAGATTTCCCGAAGCACGGCTTCGATAATCGCCTGGGGCGATTCCGAATGTTCGGCATGAAGAATGCCGCACAGCCTGCCAAGGCCAAACAGTTCTCCTGCACCGTTTCGGGATTCGGTAATGCCGTCGGTGTAAAGGAGGAGCACGTCCTCTTCCTGCAATTGCAGCCGTTTTTCCTCGAAATTGACATCCTTCCTCACCCCCAGGATAAGCCCCTCGGCATCAAGTTCCCGGCAGACTATGTCGGAGCGCCGAAAAAGGAGGGGCGAGACATGTCCGGCATTCGAATAAGTCAAAATGCGGGTTTTGGTGTCGTATTTGACGTAAAACATGGTGATAAAGAGCTCGGCCTGTTCAAGATCTTCATAGAGGAGCTTGTTGAGAGAGGCGAGCATATCCGCGGTGCTGCCAAACGCGTGGACCTGGGCACGCAGAACAGACCTGGCTTCCGCCGTCATCAGGGCCGCACCGATGCTATGGCCGGATACGTCGGCGACAACCATATCCACGATGCCCTCTTCGCGCCCGTAGTAGTCGTAATAATCGCCCCCCACATGGGCAGCCGGGACACAACACCCGGCGAGCCGGATGCCCGGGATTTCCGGAGGAGCAGTCGGCAGGAGCGACAGCTGGATCTGCCGGGCGAGTTCCATGTCGCGCAGCATCCTGGAGTTCTCCAGGCGAACTTTCTCAGCCCGGTTCCGTTCCGTTATGTCACGGGCCACCGCAACGCCGTATACGTTCTTATTGAAGGTAACCAGCCGAATGGTAATCTCTACCGGGAGTCCGCCGCCGGAACACCTGTACAGCTGGGTGGTTATGGTGTCCTGATCTCTCCCCTCCGCATGCCCGAAGGCTACGAGCTCCCTCACCCTGGTGGCGGCCTCCTGAGGGAACAAATTTTCAACGGTGGAGGAAAGGAACTCCTGCCGGGAACAACCAAGCTGGCGACAGGCTGACTCATTGACATCGACAAAGGTGAGGGACGGGACTTTCAGGAGGAATATGCAGTCGTTGCTCTGGTCCAGCAGCGCCCTGAACCTCTCCAACTCGTCTAGTTTCTGCTGAAGTTCGGGGTAATAGGTCTTCCGCAGCGAACGCTCACCGAGCCCTATGATCTTTTCCCGCCGGTCGCTCCAGTTTTTCTGGTCATCAGAGGGCTTGTTCATAAATGGCCTCGATATCCTCCAGTGTCGGCTGCCGCGGATTGGTAAAGATGCAGGGATCGTTCAGCGCTTTTTCAGCGAGTTCGGGGATATCACTCCTGGCAACCCCCAACCGGCCCAGGGTATAGGAAGTTCCCGTCCCCTCGTTCAAGCGCTCCAGCGCGGATACTATACCTGATTTCACCTCGTCCGGCGTCATTCTGCTCACGTCCAGCCCCATCGCTTTTCCCTCCTCCCGGTAGCGGTCCGGGACCTCATCGAAATTGAACGCTATGACGTACGGGAGAAGGATGGCATTGCATTCACCGTGGGGAGCGTCCAAAAGTCCTCCCAGACTGTGGGCCATGGCATGGACCATTCCCAGGCTCGCATTGGAAAACGCCAGCCCCGCCTCCAGGCTGGCCAGCATCATCCTGCCGCGCAGCACGATATTGTCCGGCTGGTTGATCACCGGCAGTAGATTCGCCATGACGAGATGTATCGCCTGCAAGGCGTGTACGTCGGTTATCGGGGAATGTGCCGTGGAGACGAACGCTTCGATGGCATGGCACAAGGCATCTATCCCCGTGCAGGCGGTAAGCTCCGAGGGCATCGTGGTAGTGGTCACCGGATCGATCAAGGCGACATCGGGAACGACCATTTTGCTGACTATGGCAATTTTGTTTTTTTTCCGGACATCGGTGATGATGGCGAACTGGGACACATCCGCGGAAGAGCCGGCGGTTGTCGGAACGCATATCAAGGGTGGGCTGGGGAATTCCACATTGTCTACCCCCTCGAACTCGAGGACATTCTTCCTGTTGGTACTGACGATACCGATTCCCTTGGCACAATCCATAGGGCTTCCTCCCCCGACGGCAACAACGACATTGCAATTCTCCTTCCGGTAGAGTTCGGCACCCTCCATCACTTCCTCCGACTTCGGATTGCTGCTAATCGCGGAAAAAATCGCATAATCCAGATTTGCGTCTTTCAGGGTAGCGAGCACGTCATCCGTCCAGCCGGCTGCCATCACTCCCGAATCGGTCACGACCAGGACCTTGCGGGCACCGAAGTTTCTAGCGTAGCGGCCGACCAGTTTCCGGGCATCAATGCCGAAAATAAACTCGGGAGCAACAAATTTGCGCAGTTCGAACTCATTCGGTTCCATCACGATGACCTTCCTCTTCCGTAACAAAAAGGACTTTCGCACCTTCAGACGACGAAGGTTGCTTTACCCAAGGATAGCTGACAGACAAGACACAGCCTTTCCCCAGTCCATGGGTATTGTATAAATTTTAGCATAATAATTGATAAGTTACACCAGTTTGAGAACGCTGTGAAAACTGAGGGGGACGCCCATGAAATTATGCATTGGCACAGAGGGCGTTTCATTGTATTTTCTTCTAATCTTGTTTGCCGACGAAATAGCAGGCGTGATGGCAATTAATAGTCTCGATTTCAGGGGAGGAATTTCATGACCTCAAGGAAGCTGTTCATCATTACCGCAATTATCATCGGTGTCCTGGTCCTGCTGGCGGGAGGGGCGCTTCTCCTGGTCAAGGTCCTCGTCACGCCGGAAATGATCCGGAAAAATGTCCTGCCGCGGGTCGAAGAGGCCATGGATCGCCGTATTGATATGGCTGACGCAAAGATCGGGCTCTTTTCCGGGATAGCACTAAGCGGACTGAAGGTTTACGAAAAGGACGGCAAGGGGCCTTTTGTCTCGCTCAGGGAAGCGCGCCTTCACTATCAGATTCTCCCGCTCCTTTCCCGTCGGGTAGTGGTGGACGAGATAGTCCTCGATACTCCCGTCATCCATATCGTCAGAAACTCCGACGGGTCGTTCAACTTCAGCGATCTCCTGCGTAAAGAAAAACCGGAGACTCCCGCACGGGAAGAAAAGACACCCTTTTCCTTCGCCGTTGCCAGGATCAAGGTCAGCGACGGACGGGTGATTTACGACGATCGGAAGGGAATTTCCGGCAAGCCATTCGTCTATAAGGCGCAAGACATAAACATAGGAGTCAAAAACTTTACCCCCGACCGGCCCTTTCCCATGGAACTGACGGCGACGGTGCCGGGCGCCGACCTCGGTTTTTCCGGTACCGTCGAGCGGATCAAAGGTACCCCCATGGTGGACGGACAGGTTACAGTCAATGCTGCCGACCTGGCGAAAGTAGTGGCGGGTCTTCCCCCAGCCGTCTCGGCAAAGATCCGCACGCTCTCCCCTCGCGGCAGGATTACATCGAAGATACACATATCCGGAGAGGTGAACACGCCGATTGCGATGCTCAAGGAGGGAGAAGTCCGATTGGAACAAGTTAAGCTTTCGGCAGGCGGGCAGACGCCGGAACTTTCGGGGAAGATCGACATCGTCAATGGGTCCCTCGTCTCCAAGGACTTTGCAGTTGTCCTGGGCAAAAACAGGCTAAATCTGCTGATAAAGACCTCT
>DATEVI010000514.1:0-4029 GCA_035281865.1 Geobacteraceae bacterium
ATACTGGTGGTACACGACATCCTGGGGATCTGCGAGAAATACTCGCCCAAATTCGTAAAAAGATACGCCGACGCGGAAACTTTCATTTCTTCGGCTGTCTCCCGCTATTCGCAGGAAGTGAAGTCCGGTGAATTCCCCGACGAAGAGCATTCGTTTCATTAGTGAAGCAGTAGCCAGTAGCCAGTAGCCAGTAGTCAGTAGTCAGTAGTCAGTAGACAGCAGCCTGAGGCGGCGAGAATTGATGAGCTTTGAATTTTATCTGGATTCTGAATACTGACTACTGAATTCCAGGTCCTTATAATGGAAATAATTACCTCAGTTGCACATATGGCCAACAAGGCCCGCGAGGCCAGATCCGCCGGGAAAAGAATAGCCTTTGTCCCTACCATGGGTTTTCTCCATGAAGGTCATGCCTCACTTTTGCGGGAAGGCAGAAGGCGTGGGGACATACTTGTGCTCAGCATCTTCGTCAATCCGACCCAGTTCGGGGCAGGGGAGGATTTCGAATCCTATCCGCGCAATCTCGAAAAGGATGCTGAGATTGCCGAACGGGCCGGTGTCGACGTCATTTTCGCTCCAACAGCCCGGGAGATGTATCCGAACGGCTACCAGACCTACGTGAACGTCGACAACCTGACGCTTCCTTTGTGCGGTGCCTCTCGTCCGGGACATTTCCGGGGAGTCACCACCGTGGTAGCCAAGCTTTTCAATATCGTTTCCCCACATTCGGCTTTCTTTGGGGAGAAAGATTATCAGCAGCTCGCCGTGATACGGAGGATGGTTGCCGACCTGAACATGGACGTGGAGCTGACAGGCATGCCGATCGTTCGCGAGGCAGACGGTCTGGCCATGAGTTCGCGCAATGCGTATCTGTCCCCGGAGGAGAGAAAGAGCGCTTTATGCCTTTGTCGCTCGCTGGCTGGTGCGTCGGAATTGTACAGGGAAGGCGTTTTTTCTGTTGACGTCCTGCGGGAAAAGGTCATGGAAATTCTTCGGGCGGAATCTTCGGCATCTGTCGAATATGTTGAATTCCGTCACCAACACACGCTGGAAGAGGTGGACAACGCATCCGACGAGACCCTTCTGGCTCTTGCAGTTAAAATTGGAAAAACGAGATTAATTGACAATACGATTTTAGGAAGGGGCTTTCCATGCAGCGAAAAATGCTGAAAAGCAAAATACACCGGGCTACCCTGACCGGGGCGGACCTTCAATACGAGGGAAGCATCACCATAGACAAAGACCTTATGGAAGCGGCTGATATCATTCCGTATGAAGCGGTCTGTGTTTGGGACGTGACTAACGGCAATCGCTTCGAAACATACGCCATTGAAGGCGAACGCGGCTCGGGGGTGGTCTGCGTGAACGGGGCCGCTGCCCGTCTCGTTGCTCCGAAAGACCTTGTCATTGTTGCAAGCTTTGTTAACATGGACAATGACGAGGCGCTGAAGCATGAACCGAAACTGGTTTTCGTAGATGCCGGGAACAGGATGCTCCCGACGCGCCATGAAGTAGCCGGACAAGGAAAATTGAAAAAAGTAACCTGGTAAACCAAGGGACGGCAAATGAAAATTGTGGCTGCATCATACCTTTTTCCCGTATCCGCTCCACCTGTCGAGGGGGGAGCGATGGTTGTGGACAAAGGTCGAATAGTCGCCCTCGGCAGGCTTTCGCATCTGCGGGCCTTGTATTCGCTGCCGGTGCAGGAGTTTCCCGGTTGCGTGATCATGCCCGGTTTCGTCAATGCCCACAGCCACCTTGAACTCACCCACTTCCCCTCATGGAAAATAAGGAAAGGGATTGACTACGCGCCCAGAACTTATGTGGACTGGGTGATCCAGGTTATCAAGATAAACCGCAGCCTGACCCACAGGGAAAAAGAATTATCGCTGCACGAGGGCATCAGAATATCGCTGGAATCGGGAACCACAGCAGTCGGGGATATCGTTGCCGACGGAACATGTCTGCCGGTGTACATGGAATCCGCCATCAGCGGCAGGGCATATCTGGAAGCACTGGGTCACGACCCCCTGCATTGCTGTTCACTGCTCGAAAGGCTGAGATCGGATATTCATCTTCTGGCTGGTTCGCAAATGCTGCCCGGGCTTTCTCCCCATGCCGCCCACACCCTGTCCGAGGAATTTTTGAAGGATGTTGCCCACCTTGCTGCGGGTAACTCTATTCCCATGGCAATCCACGTTGCGGAATCGCGGGAGGAAATGGACTTTCTTTTCGACTCTACCGGGAAAATCGCGGACCTGCTCTATCCACACGTCGGTTGGCAGGGCTACATTCCGCCTCCGAGGAAAATGACTCCAGTTGAGTATCTTGACTCGCTCGGCATTCTGGACGCCGCTCCGACGGCAGTTCATTGTGTGCATGTAACCGTCGCCGATGTGGAGATTCTCAAAAAGCGCGGGGTCAAAGTGGTGCTCTGTCCGAGGAGCAATGACAAACTGGACGTGGGGAAGGCGCCTGCGTACCTGTTCAAGAAAGCGGGGATTACCCTTGGCCTGGGAACCGATTCCCTGGCGAGCAATGATTCTCTGTCCATGCAGGATGAAATGACTTTCGTGGCGCAGAACTTCGAGGGTATCTTTACCCCGGAGGAGATACTTCGCATGGCCACCCTGGGCGGAGCGGAGGCGATCCGAATCGACCATGAAACAGGTTCTCTCGAAGAAGGCAAGAGGGCCGATTTTCTTGTAATGAGTCTGGAGAAGATAGCTTCGGCAGAAGATCTGCCAAGGGCAATACTGGAAGAGGGCAAACTCCAGGAGGTCGCAACAGGCGGGGAGTTTCTGCCTTCTTCGTTTTCATGACTGCGGAGTCCTTTGCGTGTCAATCCGGCAAATTCCGGCAACCGCAAAAAGATCTTCCGGAATCCCTGAATATTGCTGTAGTTTTTACACAGGCAATTTGCTAAGATCAAATCATGAGTGAAAAGTTGATTTGCAACAATAAGAAGGCCTATCACGACTACTTCATCGAGGAGAAGTTCGAGGCCGGCATGGTCCTTTCCGGAACCGAGGTAAAGTCCTTGCGGCTCGGCAAGGCCAACATGAACGATTCGTTCGCCCTGGTGCGAAACGGAGAGGCTTTTCTCAATAACCTCCACATATCTCCGTATTCCTTCGGAAACAGGGAAAATCACGATCCCGACAGGATGCGCAAGCTTCTCCTGCACAAGAAGGAGATCGGCAAGCTGTTCGGCAAGATCCGTGAACAGGGCTATTCGGTGATACCGCTCCGGCTTTACTTCAAAAAGGGACTGGTCAAGGTCGAGATGGGGCTTGCCAAGGGAAAGAAACTGTACGACAAGCGTGAGGATATGAAGACAAAGGACCAGAAGCGCGAGATGGCGCAGGTTTTCAAAGAGAGACATAAAACATAAGGATGAATTATGAAGGATGAATTATGAAATAAGGTCTTGAACTGCAATTCATACTACGATAAGGATGAAGGGTGTATCCTGAAGGATGAAGTATGAAAGAAGGTCGACAAATTCATACTTCATAATTCATACTTGAATTTACGGGGGTGTAAAGGTTTCGACGGGGGTAATAAGCAAAGGTTGCATGCCGAGGTCCGGGTGGCTCGTAAAACAATCCGGGACGTTATTAAACGCCGACAATTATAACTACGCTTTAGCAGCTTAATAACCTGCTAACGATCTGCCGACCCTCTCCCATGGGGAAGGACAGATCGTCATTTTAGTGGGATAGCCGAGGGGAGGGCCTGTGGCCCCGAGGCGAAATTGAAGCAGGATCGCCAATTGAATATCCCGGCCAGTGGAGCTTCATGAGGCTAAATCAAATACTGGTATAAGCATGTAGACGCCTTCTGTGGATGATCTTCGGACGCGGGTTCGATTCCCGCCACCTCCACCAATTAATGGTCCAGCAAGGACCGGAGCAGTACAAAAAGCCCTGATATATCAGGGCTTTTTTCTTGCCTATTGTCCGGTAATGTGTTGTATGGTTTTCTGGAATCCGGGGTAATTTGGGGGTAACACCTGGGTAACTCTTG
>DATEVI010000515.1:0-2339 GCA_035281865.1 Geobacteraceae bacterium
AATTTCAAGGCCACTATAACACGACCAACATGGGGAATCAGTTAATTTTTTTCGGCGATTGCGGATTCAGTTTCCTTGCATATTGCGTTGAAATGCCGAAAATATATTATGGCACGCAAAGCGTAAATTGGATCAGGGATCAGAACAGGCAAAGACATGAACAAGGTCTATGGAGGGAATGATGTATTATGCGGAGGCAATCAATCTGCCGTTCAACAACAGCGTAATCACTGAATCTTACGCCCCGGCGAAACCGGGAGAGATGGAAACGGGAGAGCCGGGATATTGGGTCATAATTCAGGAAGACAACGTGGTTTTTCACAACGGCGGCGGCAAGCTTTCCCTTTTCCGGGGTGCTTTCCCGCACGGACTGAAAGCTGAAGGAGAGGAAATCCCCATCGGCAGATGGAAAGGCGACCCACTGCGCCTGCTGAGGATCGACAAAAACATTAACCTCCCACCGGATTTCACCGCGGAAGCTCTCTTGCTTTTGTTTTTCAGGGAAGAGATCGACGACGAACTTCTCACCATCGCGGGACTTGCCCAGCAGATGGCGCGATGGGAGAAAAGCAGCGCCGCCTGCCCCCGCTGCGGAGAGCAAACGGACAGGATCAGCGGAACATGGGGAAAACGGTGCCTAACCTGCGGCAGCGAACATTTCCCCAACGTCTACCCCTGTGTAGTGGTCCTGGTGGAACGCGGCGACTCGCTACTCATGATACGGAAACGGGAGTGGCCCGAAGGGTATTACAGTCTCCCTTCGGGATTTTGCGATTTCGGCGAGTGTCTGGAAGAGTGCGTTGTCAGGGAAGTCGAGGAAGAAACGGGGATAAGGGCAAACAACATAAAGTACCGCGGAAGCCAGAGCTGGCCTTTTCCCAGCCAGCTGATGACGGCATTCACCGCCGAATACGAAAGCGGACGGATCGCCGTTGACATGACGGAACTGGAAGATGCGCGGTGGTTCGACAAAAATTCCCTGCCTCCCACCTTCTCGACGAAATCCATCGCCGGCTGGCTGATCGAAAAATTCGCAAACAATGCCGGAACCTGACTTCTTTCCATCCGGAAACCGGGGGAAACTGCAGCTCAGAGCTGTCTTGGGGCTTTTCGGAGGGATGCCGACCGGCTTCATTCCTAAAAACGGCTGCTCTCATTTATCGCCGCCAACTTCTGCCGGGCCCGCCCTTGCCTTGCCAACTTCCGCCTTGCCAACTTCCGCCTTGCCAACTTCTGCCTTGCCAAGTTTTGCCTTGCCAGGATTTGCCATGCCATGCCTTACCGTGAAAGGTCTTGCCATGCCGGTAATAAGGATACGAGTACCTGTAATGCGGCGAAGAGTAGTAGAGGCTTACGCTCGGATAAGCGTAGGAATAAGAATACGGATAATAGGGTCTGGCGTAAGGGTATGAATAATCTCCGTAATACGGGTAATATGCGCAACCTGCCATCAACAGCGCAGCAGCGACCACAAGAAGCCTTTTCATAAAAACACCTCCCGTACGTGGTCTCCATATTTGTACTTCTTTTTTTAGTATATTCCTGTAGTTAGGAACGCGTCAAACCCTTCGGGGTTTACTTGTGAAACATACCCGGCGGGGCATGGAGTAAAGGAATGCCGCAGGCTTTTCCAGATCATGGACAACGGTGAAATCTTTGCCGCAACGGCTTCATGGATGGATAGAGGACTTGAATAACGAAAAAATGTCAGGGTCAAAAAAACTCCACGGGGATAAGATTGACAACGGAATGAAGAAGTGTAGGCTTTTGCAATGTGTCAAAGTATTGCCGAAAAAGGAGGTGAAAAACGTGGGTACTCACTTCATTACCGATGACTGTAACAATTGCGGTGCATGTGACGGCGTATGCCCGGTGGACGCGATAAGCGAGCAGGGCGGCAAGCATGTGATCGACCTGGAAGAGTGCATCGATTGCGGAGCTTGTGACGACGTTTGCCCGGTTGATGCCATAAAACCGGAATAGTCATGTTTTCCCCCTTCATTGCTTTCCACAGACGCCCTGTCGGGCGTCTTTTTTTCTCCTGAAAGCTCTCCTTGTAACAAGTGTTTCTCCGTCAAACAGACATGCATATATTCTCCGTCGCGAGACCAGGACGAATGCCGAAAATTCACCTCTCATCTAACAGCATCGCGGTTCTATTGTCGCCACAAGCATACCCGGCAAAGGTGCAACCTTCTACCTGTATCTGCCGCTCATGGAAGCGGTTGTAACCGAAAAAGAACCGCTGGCAGCGTTTTCGCCGACTGCGGGAACGGAAACCATTCTCGTTGTGGAAGATGAAGAAATAGTTAGAACACTCGTCTGCAGAATGCTGGAAA
>DATEVI010000516.1:0-2974 GCA_035281865.1 Geobacteraceae bacterium
CAATGCATTGTCGAGCAGGTTGACCAGGACCTGTGTCATCAGCGTCATATCCATTCTGACCGGCGGCAGAGTGGAGGGAACATGCAAATCGACTTTCCGTGTGCCGAGTCTCCGTTCCAAGGCGGCCAGGGCGCAACCTACCAGGTCCTGAACATCACAGTGCTCTCTTCTCAGCTTCACCGCACCTGCTTCCAGTTTGGTCATGTCGAGCAGATTGCCGACAAAACGGTTCAGTCGCTCCGCCTCTTCCCAGGCGGTATCTAGGAGTTCCAACCGGGCTTCGTCGGCGAGCGTGTGCACCCTCTCCCTCAGGGTATCCAGGGCTCCTGTTATGGATACCAGGGGGGTCCGCAGGTCATGGGAGATGGAATTGAGCAGGGCGCGCTCGAGATTTTCCCTCGCCTGAAGTATCTGGGCCTGCTCGGCCTGGCGGGAGAGTTGGACGCGTTCCAGCGCCATGGCGGTCTGGCTGGCGAATGCATCGACTAGGCGGCGGGTTTGCCGGGAGCGATAGTCGGCGTCGGTCTCCAATTTGATTCCGAGTACTCCCAGCAGGTTTCCGGAGGCCTGGAGGGGGATATGGAGAAGTTCGGCCGAGCCGAGAGTCTCGGTCCCGTGCCCGGCAGCCTTGCGGTTGCGAAATGCCCAGTCGGCCACGGCCATCTCCTTGACGCTGGGGTGAAGGCCCTTGCTTGCGGCCGCGACCTTCATCCGTTCCCGTTCCGGAAGGATCACGGCGACCTTTGCGTTCAGTGATTCTCTGATGTTACTGAGCACAACCTCCAGGAGACTTTCGGTATCCGCCGCTGCGGCCAGGTCGCGGCTCAAGTGATAGAGGCTGTCGGTCTGTGCCTCCCTTTCGCGCACTGTATCAGCTCGCTCGCGGGCCTTGGATACCAGGGTGCTGATGACTACTCCGACGGCGAAGAGAGCTATGAAGGTGATCAGGTATTCGGTGTCGGCTACGTTGAAGGTCAGATACGGCGGTACCATAAAGAAATCGAAAGCGAGGACTCCCAGGAATGCAGTCAGGATTGCCGGTTTCAGGCTCAGCCGTAGTGCCGCGACTACGACGGCAAGGAGGTAGATCATTACCATGTTGGTCGGCGCGAGGAAAGGGCGTACGAACCAGCATACCACGGTTGTCGCGACAACCATAGCCAGGCTTGTCATGTAACCTGACACGGTAATCGGCCTTTTCGGTCCGACGGCAGGTCCCGGTCCGGGTTCGGACGGTGCTATGCTTACCACGTAGACATCGATTGCCCCGCTCAGGCGGATAAGCTGGTCAACGGTGGGGGGGAGCAGGAACTCCCGCCAGCGCGGTTTGGTCGGCTTGCCTACCACGATCCTGGTTATGTTGTGCCTGACGGCATAGTCCATTACCGCGTCGGCCACCGAAGTCGCGGTCAATGTGGTCACCTGTGCTCCGAGGCTTTCGGCGAGCCGGAGGTCCTTCCATACCCGTTCCCGGTTTTCCTGAACATGTCTGCCGCCGCCGGGAGTTTCGACATATACGGTGAACCAAGGCGCCTTCATCTCATCGGCCAGGCGACGGGTGATGCGGATCAGTCTTTCGCTGAAGGGGCTTCCGCTGACGCAGACCATAAGCCGATCGGCCGCAGGCCAGGGGCCGGGAATGGCGCGGGTCTCCATGTAGGCTCGCATCTCCTCATCCACTCGGGCAGCGGCGCGGCGCAACGATAGTTCGCGCAGTGCTATCAGATTTCCCGGCCTGAAAAACTTTTCGGCAGCCCATACAGCCTGCTCCGGGACGTATACCTTCCCTTCGCGGAGGCGCTGCAACAGGTCATCCGGCGGAATGTCGACGAGCCTGATCTCCGCCGCCAGGTCCAGCAGACGGTCAGGGACGGTTTCCCGAACCACAACACCGGTGATCTGTGTCACGATGTCATTGAGACTTTCGAAATGCTGGACGTTTACCGTGGTGTACACGTCTATATCGGCCGCCAGCAGTTCCTCCACATCCTGCCAGCGCTTCTCGTGTCGTGAGCCCGGGGCGTTCGTATGGGCCAGTTCGTCTACCAGAGCTATCTCGGGTTTGCGGGTGAGAACTGCATCCGTATCCATCTCCGGGAGCGGTACTCCCTGGTATTCGACCAGGGCTTTGGGAATGGTTTCCATACCCTCCAGAAGGGCATCGGTTTCCGGCCGGCCATGGGACTCCACATACGCCGCCACCACGTCGCGCCCTTCGTGCTTCCGCTCCCGAGCCGCTTCCAGCATGGCGTAGGTCTTCCCAACCCCGGCTGCATACCCCAGGAATATCTTCAACCTGCCGCGTCCGGCCTGTTCCTCTTCAGCTTGGGCGAGCTTGAGTAAGGCTTCCGGCGATGGACGCCTGTCGTCTTCGTTGTTGGTCATTGCGCCAGTTTATCCAATGCGAGGTTCAATGCAAGCACATTTACTCGTCGATTTCCGAATATCCCCAACTGGCGGTCTTCAACGTGGGCATCAACCAGCTTTTGCAGGGCCGTTTGGTCCATCCCTCGTGCCCCGGCAACGCGGGGAATCTGTATTTTGGCAGCTTCCGGCGAGATGTGCGGATCGAGCCCGCTCCCTGATGCTTGGACCATTTCGGAGGGGACGTTTCCGGTAATTCCCGAGTTACGCAGTGTCATGACCCGTTCTTCCACCAGCGCGATGTAGTCGTGATTGGTGGGGCCGAGATTTGAGCCGCCGGAAGCAGAGGGGTTGTAACTGAAGTTACCGGCCGACGAAGGGCGAGGCCAGAAGTATTTGGGGTCGGAGAAGGGCTGGCCGATGAGGGAGGAGCCAACCGTCCGCCCGCTCTTATCAGTAATGAAGCTCCCATTGGCCTGTTTAGGGAATAAGGCTTGGGCAAATCCGGTGACGATGGCAGGATAGATGCCCCCGCAGATGAGGGTGAAGGCGATGAGTAGCATGATTGCGGGTTTTATTTCTTTCATAATTTTGTCCTGTTGTAGGGGCG
>DATEVI010000517.1:0-3589 GCA_035281865.1 Geobacteraceae bacterium
TACGGTTGGACGTACTTCCACTTCCGGATCAACGAGACCCGTCGGACGAATAATTTGCTCCACCACCTGATCCGCTTTATTCATCTCGTACGGTCCCGGTGTAGCGGACGTGTAAATGGTATGACCCATCACTTCTTCAAACTCTTCAAATTTCAATGGGCGGTTATCCAGCGCGCTCGGCAGGCGGAAACCGTACTCAACGAGGGTTTCCTTGCGTGAGCGGTCGCCATTATACATGCCGCGAATCTGCGGCACGCTCATATGGCTTTCATCGATCACCAGCAGGTAATCGCTGGGCAGGAAGTCGATCATCGTCCACGGATGAGTTCCAGTCGCGCGCCGGTCAAAGTGGCGGGAATAGTTTTCGATGCCGGAGCAATAGCCCACTTCCTTCAACATCTCCAGGTCATAGCGTGTGCGCTGTTCAAGTCGCTGGGCTTCCAGAACCTTTCCCGTCGCTTTATATTGCGCGAGGCGTTCCTCCAATTCGGTCTCGATATCGGCGATGGCTTCCTTTGTCTTTTCGGCATCGGTCAAATATTGCTTTGCCGGGAAGATGGAGATCTCCTTCGGCTCATCGAAGATCTCGCCCGTGAGAGGGCTGAATTGCATGATCCGCTCCACCTCATCGCCGAAGAACGCGATCCGATAGCCGCGCTTGTCTTCATAGGCAGGGATGATCTCCAGCGTATCACCCCGTACGCGGAAGGTGCCGGGGCGCAATTCCATGTCATTACGCTGGTACTGTGATTCGATCAAGCGCCGGAGCAACGCATTCCGGCGGAACAACTCACCCACCTTCAAATTGACGGAGCCCTTGTTGAATTCTTCGGGGTTCCCCAGGCCATAAATGCAGGAAACAGAGGCGACGATGATCACATCGCGCCGCGAAACCAGCGCGGTCGTCGCCGCGAGCCGCATCCGCTCGATCTCCTCGTTGATCTCGGTTTCTTTTTCGATGTACAGATCATGCCGCGGAACGTATGCCTCCGGCTGGTAATAATCGTAGTATGAAACGAAATAAGAGACCGCGTTCTCCGGGAAGAACTCCTTGAATTCGGCATACAACTGCGCCGCAAGGGTCTTGTTGTGAGCCATGATCAGGGCGGGTTTCTGCAATTCCTGGATCACGGACGCGATCGTGAAGGTCTTGCCCGTGCCCGTGGCGCCGAGCAAAACCTGGTGTTTCATGCCCTGCTTTACACCGTCCACAAGTCCGCGGATGGCTTCGGGCTGGTCGCCCATGGGGATAAAGGGTGCTTGAAGTTTGAATTTCATGGGAAGTCTTTTGGGTAAAGTATTCTGAACGGGTGTTCTATTATAACACGCAAAAAGAGAGAGCCGAAAGCACCGAATTGCGTCACGGTAAATGTTACTATGGGAAGTAACGTTGCATCAGGAAAAATGTTACTTTCCGATAGGCAAATAAGCCTGTCGGAGGAGTATCATGATGAGTCAAAGAAGCAAGCGCGAGTTATTAGAAGTTGTGCGACCACGTTACCTGAAAGCCAGTAAATTTGAAAAGCAGAAGATTTTGGATGAGTTTACATTTGCCACTGGCTACCATCGGAAACATGCGATCCGGGTGCTCAAAAACCAAGTGCAAGTTCAAAACCGCCTTAAAGGGAAAACCAAAACCTACAAAACCATCTATCGTGGCGACGTGGTGCGGGCGCTGGAGCAAATCTGGGAGATCTATGGACACCTTTGCTCCAAACGTCTGCAACCATTCTTACCCGAAGCCATTAAAGTGCTGGAACGGTGCCAGGAAATCGAACTTTCCAGGCAGACAAAAGAGTTGCTCCTGAAAATCAGTTCTGCCAGCATCGACCGTTGCTTACGCCCGATCCGCATCCAATGGCGGCATGGCTTGAGTACCACCAAGCCTGGCAGCCTGCTGAAGAACCTAATTCCGGTCCGCACCTTTACCGCCTGGGATGAAGAACGGCCTGGATTCCTGGAAATTGACCTCGTCGCGCACTGTGGGAACACCACCGAAGGGCAATACTTGAACACTTTGACCTGTACGGACCTTTCTACAGGCTGGACGGACGTCACTGCCCTGTTGCACCGCTCGCAAGAGGTTGTTTCTGAAGCGATCCATCGCATGCGCCAAAGGCTGCCCTTTCCTTTGCTCGGCATCGATTCGGACAATGGCAGTGAGTTCATTAATGATTTTTTGTACCGCTACTGCCTGAATGAGAAAATCACCTTTACCCGTTCGCGCCCATACAAGAAAAACGACCAGGCACATGTCGAACAAAAGAACTGGTCCGTCGTGCGTCATACCGTGGGCTATGATCGTTGGGAAACCGAGCAGGAACTGGCTGTCCTCGAAAGTATTTATGACGATTTGCGGCTTTACATCAATTTCTTTCAGCCCTCTTTCAAACTGATTGCCAAAGAACGTATTGGCAATCAAACCATCAAACGGTATGATACAGCCAAGACATCTTACCAGCGTGTACTCGAACGCAAAGACATTTCTCTGGAAACCAAAGCGCGGCTCATGAACCTGTATCTCCAACTCAATCCCGCCGAGCTTCGCCGCCGGATTGACCAGAAAACTGCCAAACTTTGGAAACTTTCTCGGTAACATTTCCTCTTGATGCAACGTTACCACCAAAGTAACATTTTATCTTGATGCATTACGCATGAAAGAGAGATTTTATGCCAAGCCAAACAACCAAAATCCTGAAGCTGTTGATTATGTTGCTCATCCCGATTTTGATAATTGGTGGGGTAGTAAGGATGTTAGCCACTGACGCATACCTGGCTTTCGAATATGGCAGGGTCAGTTTTCCACCCGACTCGTTTGGTTTCACCGATCGACAGCGTTTCATCCTTGCCTCAACGAACATTCATTATGTGCGCGCTCATCTTCCCAATGATGAACTCTCAAAACCAATCCTGAACGGCATGCCTGTTTACAATCCACGTGAAGTATCGCACATGGCAGATGTCCAGGCGGTCTTTCAATCGATTTTGCGGGTATGGTGGGCCGTGTTCATTCTGCTCATATTACTGGGCTTCGTTCTTTGGAAAACAGGAGAGCGGAAGGCGCTCGCATCAGCAATTCAGTTGGGCGGGCTTCTGACTTCCGGGATCATCCTGTCAATTGCTTTACTGGCAATCTTCGGCTGGCAATTTTGGTTCAACACATTCCACCTCTTTTTCTTTGAACCGGGTTCATGGCTGTTTTCCTACTCCGATACGCTCATTCGCCTCTTCCCGGTGGAGTTTTGGTTCGACGCAACCTTGACGATATCTGTCCTCAGCTTGATCGGCGGATTATTGGTTGCTTTGGCCGGTTGGCGCTGGAAGCAAATACTGAAACTTCCACAAGGGTGATGGGACAGGAAATTTTTCGCTATCAATAAAAGCAAATTGAATATTTACTCGAACACACTCGCAGTCGCTTGTCCATTATCCTGCGGCCCTGGCTGGCTGAACCATCTCCTCATGATTGGATTGGGGCGGATAAACAGTGCATTGATCACAATTGGACCGATGACACCGATCAGGAAGGAAATCCAATAGGAAAATTGCAGGTTGTTCGTGAGCGCAAGGATTTTTTGCCCCCAATAAT
>DATEVI010000518.1:0-4037 GCA_035281865.1 Geobacteraceae bacterium
TCTTCAAGGAGAAAAATCCACAGCGTTTGGTTATCGACATATTCGGCGCCAGTCTCGGGGTTTTGAGCAGGCAAATTGCCGTTAACAAGTTCGGGGTAAAGAGTATCCGTTTTGGTACGCATCCCGACAAAGTTCGGATAGTATTTGATCCTTCACGGAAAATTTTCCCGCACTGCAGGATCGAGGTAAACAATTCCGGTTTGAAAGTGCTCTTTAAGAAGGAAGAAATATAGGACCGGAATCAGCGGGCGGATGACCCCCGGACGTGGCCTTTTTGTCTTCCAAACTGCTGCCAACCATGCTACTTTTCTTTAGTGTCCTGGAAAGTTATCGAAAAATATCGCAAAACCGTCTCCGAAGAGACGGGAGCGCTTGCCACGAAACGGGGCGGCAGGCTGTCGATCTGTCTTGTCTATGCGAATCATTATGCCGTCGGCATGAGCAACCTCGGGTTCCAGGCAATTTACGCCCTGTTCAATTCCTCCGCGGACGTCCTGTGCGAAAGGGCGTTCCTGCCGGATGCGAAGGAATTGCGGGAGTATGAAAAGTCCGGCAGCCGTCTCCTTTCCCTGGAGTCCCAGCGACCTCTGTCCGATTACGACATCATCGCCTTCTCGGTATCTTTCGAAAACGATTATCTGAACATTCCCGCCATATTCGAGCTGGCGGGCATTCCGGCTTTTTCAGCCGACAGGGGTGGAGAAAGCCCATTGGTCATCGCGGGCGGTGCGGCACTGATGCTCAATCCGGAACCCATTGCCGATTTTCTGGACATTGTCATCGTGGGGGAAGGGGAAGCAATACTGCAGCCTTTCCTTGCCCTGCTGGAAGGGGAAACATTTCCCGACCGGAAAGCGCTTCTGGAAAAGGCATCTCGATTGCCGGGAATATATGTACCGCATCTCTATACCTTCCGTTATGACAATTCCCGTGTGGTCGCCATCGATCATGAGAATTGCGCTCCGTCACGTGTGAAACGGGTCTGGTCACAGGACCTGGATTCCTCCGCCGCGACTTCGGTGATCCTTTCTCCGGGGACGGAGTTCTCCGACATGTACCTGATTGAGCTGTCACGTGGCTGTGCCCACGGCTGTCGTTTCTGTGCCGCGGGCTACATATACCTTCCCTACCGGCAACGCTCCATTGAAAGCCTGAAAAAGGACGTTGCGGAGGGGTTGAAGCACCGCCGCAAGCTTGGTCTCGTGGGGGCCGCGGTATCCGATTTCCGTGGCATCGGCGAACTCTCCCGCCATATCCTGGAATGCGGCGGCAAGGTTTCCGTCTCATCCCTGAGAATCGACGGACTTGACGAGGAGATGATAGAGGTGCTCAAGGCGAGCGGCCACAAGACCATTGCCCTGGCGCCCGAGGGCGGATCCCAGAGGCTGAGGGACCTTGTCGCGAAAAATATCTCGGAAGAACAGATACTTGCCGCCTGTGACATGCTGATCAGAAAAGACATCCTCAATCTGAGGCTTTATTTCATCATCGGTCTTCCGGGCGAAACGATGACGGACCTGGACGAAATGGTGACTCTCGTGGGCAGGATTCGGCAGATGGTGATCGAGGCGGCAAGGGAGAAGGGAAGACTCGGTGAGGTGATTCTTTCCGTAAATCCCTTTGTTCCCAAACCTTCCACTCCCTTCCAGTGGTGCGGCATGGAAAGCGTGAAATCCCTGGAGAAGAAGGCCAGATTTTTGCAGGATTCCTTCGGCCGGCTGTCAAATGTCCGGATGAAACTGGAGAGTCTCAAGGATGCTTATCTGCAGGCGCTTCTTTCCCGGGGAGACAGGCGTCTCTCCCTGTTTCTGGTGAAGACCCATGAGTTGGGCAGCTGGAAGCGGGCTGCCAGGGAGCTCGGTTTGGATACGGATAATCTGGTATACCGAACCGTCACACCGGGCGAGATGCTTCCCTGGCATATCATAGACAGCGGAGGAGAGAGCCGTCTGCTGGAGGAATACCGGAAGGCCTTCGGCGAGGGCGGGAATTGCAGTACATCTTTTCAGTCGGAGCGGATAAATAATGCCTATAAGTGAATCGGACGAACTATTCGAAAGGGGAGTCAAGGCAGTTGACATGGGAAACTGGCTTTCCGCCCTTGCGTGTTTCGAGAAGGCTGTTCAACTGGAAAACAGGCCGGTCTACAATTCCTATCTGGCCGCCTGCATCGCCAAGGAGAGGGGCCAGTACAACAAGGCTGTGACGCTGTGCAGGGAAGCAATAGAGACGGAACCGGATAACGCGGCGCACCATCTTAACCTGGGCAGGATCTACCTCTTCCAGGGGCTCAAGAATGAGGCGATGAAGACCTTCCGTGAAGGACTTCCCCATGACCGTGATGAGAGGATCATCAGAGAGCTCGACAGGCTGGGCACGAGAGGGAGACCGGTCATCCGGTTCTTGAAGAGAAACAACCCGCTTAACAAATATCTTGGAATTATCTTGGGCAAAGTGGGACTCAGATAATCGACGGAATGGAATATCAGGGGAAAATATGAGCATTCAAGGACTGATTGATGAATTTCTAAAGTCTGAAGTTTTCGGTGTCGTCGGAGCCTCGACGAATCGGGACAAGTATGGGAACAAGGTGCTCCGCTGCTATCTGCAGCATCAACTGAAGGCGATTCCGGTCAATCCGAAAGAGAAGGCCGTCGAAGGGGTTCACTGCGTTACCAGTGTCATGGACCTGCCCGATGAAGTGAAAAGCATTTCGGTGATTACTCCGCCGCAAATTACCGAGCAGGTTGTGGCAACGGCCGCCGCGAAAGGCATTCGGAATATATGGATGCAGCCCGGGGCTGAAAGTCCGGGGGCCGTCGATCTGTGCAGGAAGAACGACATCAACGTCATTGCCGACGGCAGCTGCATCCTGGTAGTTCTCGGGTTCAGGGACATCTGACGGGGCGGAAACCAGGAAGCCATGCAGAAAGGCAAACCGGCGAAAAAGTATTCCCAGGCGGGCAGGGTACATGACATAATCCGCCTCATCGAGGCACGCTACGGCATCACCGTTGACGAACTTGCGGAAGAGACAGGCGTTCACCGACGGACCATTTACCGCGACCTCGGCGCCATCGGCGAGGCGGGCTATCCCCTCATTTCCGAAAGCCGGAACGGAAGGAAGTCGTACCGCTTTCTTACCCGTTTCAAGGATGTTCCACCCATCAACTTCACCCTCCAGGAGTTAATGACCCTCTCTTTCCTCAGATCGCAGCTCGACCTCCTCAAGGGGACACCGTTCCAGGAAGATATGGAATCCGTGTTCGGGAAGATAAATTCGGTTCTGCCTCCCCGCTACGCCGCTCACATGGAACGGATTGCCGGGGTTTCGATCCCTCTTCTGCAGGGGAGGCGGGATTACTCGAAAGCTTCGGCGGCGTTGAAGACAGTTCGCGAAGCGCTGCTGTACCAATATTCCCTGACTCTCGAATACAGGACCGGCAACGGAAAACAGGCCGGATACAAGGTTGATCCCTATACCCTGGTATCCTACAAGGGCGGATTGTATCTGCTCGGATACGCCCACAACCGCCAAGCCCTTCGTACCTTTGCCGTCGAAAGGATTTCCGCCGTCGAAATATCCAGGGAACGCTTCGAAATACCGGAGAATTTCAGCCTGGAGGAGCAGTTCAGGTCGTCCTTCGGCATAGTCGAAGAGGCGGTGATACCCGTAAGGATAAGGTTCTCGCCGCGGATGGCCCATGCCGTGCACGACAGAATCTGGCACCCGAGCCAACGGGTGGAAAAAAACGACGACGGAAGCGTTATTATCGCATTCGAAGCGGGCGGAGTGATGGAAATCGTCTCCTGGATTCTCTCGTACGGGGAAAACGCCGAGGTCATCGAACCTGCCGAGTTGAGGGAGGAAGTGGCGAAGCAGGTTGAGAATATGAAGGTATTGTATCGATGAAATGAAGCATCTACCCCGTTCCGGCCGTCCTTCTGGTATACGACAACAGCTCAGGCATGAACAGCCGGAAATCCGCGAGAAGCTGATCCCCGTTTTCCGAAAGTTCCGCAGCCCCCCGCGCCAG